>JACZQQ010000024.1 GCA_022545645.1 Acidobacteriota bacterium
GGATTTGCGCAGCTGGATGGCAAGCGTTGAGGAGTTGGGAGAGCTCAAGCACGTGAGTGGTGCCCACTGGGATGTGGAGTTGGGGGGCATCGCCGAGATCAACAATCGGCAGCGTGGTCCCTCTTTGCTCTTCGACGACATTGTCGACTACCCCTCAGGCTATCGGGTGTTAACGGGCACCACCGGGAGCTCTGCCCGCCTGGCAGCGACACTGGCGCTTCCCACCAATCTCAGTGATGCCCAGCTGGTGCAGCTGCTGCGCGGGAAGCCTCAGGAATGGGAGAATCAGTCCAGTGAATTTCCCCCGGAGTATGTGGATACCGGTCCCATTTTGGAAAACGTCAAATCAGGCGATGAAATCAATCTCCTGGAATTTCCCGTTCCCAAGTGGCATGAATTGGACGGGGGGCGTTACATCGGGACCGGGAGTGTGGTGGTCACCAAGGATCTCGACTCGGACTGGATCAATCTGGGTGCCTATCGCATGATGGTGCACGACGAGAAGACTTGTGCCCTGAACATGGTGGCGGGTAAGCATGGGCGTCAGCAGCTGGATCGCTACTTCAGCGAGGGCAAGCCCTTTCCCGTTGTGGTCTCCATCGGTCACCATCCCCTGCTCTTTCTTTTCGCTGGTCTGGAGGTCAGTTACGGGATCAGCGAGTACAACTATGTCGGCGGTATCTTGGGCGAGCCGGTGCAGGTCATCAAGGGTGAGGTGACGGGCCTTCCCATGCCTGCCGCCTCGGAGTTGGTACTGGAGGGATGGTGCCAACCGGGTAATTTCAAGATGGAAGGTCCCCTGGGTGAGTTCCACGGGTATTATTCCGCCACTGAGAAGGGAGCACCGGTGCTGGAGGTGGAACGGGTGTACCACCGCAATGATCCCATTATATTAGGAACGCCTCCGGCTAAGCCGCCTCACGATTATTCTTATTCCAAAAGCGTGATGCGATCGGCCATGCTCCATGAGGCGCTGGAGAAGGCAGGAGTTCCGGGCGTGGTCGGCTGCTGGGCGGATGAAGTGGGAGGAGCCCGTATGCTGCTGGTGGTTGCCATCAAGCAGGGCTATCAGGGTCATGCCCGCCAGGCTGGATTGATAGCCTCCCAGTGTCATATCGGGGCCTATCTGGGACGCTATGTGATCGTGGTGGATGAGGATATCGACCCCTCCAATCTCGAGAACGTCATGTGGGCCGTGGTGACCCGCTCCGACCCGGTTCGGGATATTGAGTTCATCCACAGAGCCTGGGGTTCCAAAGGCGATCCTCAGAGGGTGACCTTTGAACAGAAGGTGCCCTATAACACCCGTGCCATTATCGACGCCTGCCGCGCCTATGAGTATCTGGATGTCTTCCCACCTGTGGCCGAGGCGAGTCCCGAGCTCGAAAAAAAGCTCCGGAAGAAATGGAAGGACATACTAGGTAGCTAGGCGTGCTTTCGTGCTTTCGTGCCGTCGTGCTTTCGTGACTTCGTGACTTCGTGCCCTCGCGCGTGGCGCAGCGCACTCAGGTCAGCCCTTCCGCCGCTTCGTGACGAATTGGTGTGAGAAGTGCGGGCTAGGATGAGGGCGGTGACCCGGTGATTTGTTCCTCCACCACATGGCACCAGACCTTGTGTCCCTCCACGTCCAGTTCCCGCGGTTCCACCTTCTTGCAGATATCGATGGCCAGGGGACAGCGGGTGTGAAAGCGGCATCCCGAAGGGGGATTCAGCGGGGAGGGGACATCACCAGGCAATAGGGTCCGCTGCTTCCGACGGGTCGGATCCGGCACCGGCACGGCGGAGAGCAGAGCCTGAGTATAGGGGTGCAGTGGGTTGCGATAAAGTTCCGTGCTGTCGGCCAGTTCCACGATTTTGCCCAGATACATGACCGCCACTCGATCGCTGATGTACTGGACGACCGAGAGATCGTGAGCAATAAAGAGGTAGGCCAGGTTGTAGCGTTCCTTGAGCTCCACCAGCAGATTGATGATCTGGGACTGGATGGACACGTCCAGAGCGGACACCGGTTCGTCGCAGACGATGAACTTGGGACTCAGGACCAGTGCCCGGGCGATGCCAATGCGCTGCCTTTGTCCGCCGGAAAACTCATGAGGAAATCGGTTGATGTAGGCTGGATCCAGGCCGCACTTTTGCATCGTGTCCCGGACCATCTCGGCCCGCTCCTTGCGGTCCCCTCGGCCGTGAATGGCCAGTGCTTCCCCGATGATAGCACCCACCGTCATGCGCGGATTGAGGGAGCTGAAGGGGTCCTGGAAAATGATCTGCATGTCCTGTCGCATGGCCCGCAGTTCAGCGGCAGGCAGGTGGGTCAGATCTTTTCCCTGAAAGAGCACTGTTCCCTCTGTGGGATTGATCAGGCGGAGAACGGAGTGGCCTACGGTGGTTTTACCGCAGCCGCTTTCCCCCACCAACCCCAGGGTTTCACCCACCCCGATTTCAAAGGAAATATCATCGACGGCTTTAACATAAGCGGTCACGCGGGAGAGGAGTCCCTGGCGAACGGGGAAGTAGTTCTTGAGGTGTTCCACTCGTAAAAGGACTTCGCTGTTTTTGCTTGCCTCTGTGCTCAACGATCTGCTCCCTTGATGGGGGATTTTCCATTTTCGATGAAGTGGCAGGCTGCCCAATGTCCCGGCTTGACCTCACGCAGCAGCGGTTCCTCTTGCTTGCATCGCTGCTCGGCAACCGGACAGCGGGGATGGAACCTGCACCCGGTGGGAAAGTGAAGAGGATTGGGAACCTGGCCGGGGATGACGTTCAGCTTCTGCTCCCTGGGCATGCCCAGAGTAGGAACCGAGGTCAACAGGCCGTGGGTGTAGGGGTGAAGGGGGGAAGCGAAGAGCTCGGCGGTGCTGGTGTGCTCGACGACCTTCGAGGCATACATCACGGCGACCTGGTCTGAAACCTCCGCCACCAATCCCAGGTTGTGGGTGATCAGCAGAATCGACATCTGGAATTCGCTTTGCAGCTCGGCCAGAAGCTCCATAATCTGGGCCTGGATGGTCACATCCAGTGCGGTGGTGGGCTCATCGGCAATCAACACCTCAGGATTGCAGGCTAAAGCCATGGCGATCATGACTCTCTGACGCATGCCTCCGGACATCTGATGGGGGTATTCGTCGACTCGGGTCTCGGCGGCCGAGATCTTCACCCTGCGGATCATGGCGATGGTCCGGTCACGCGCTTCCTTCCGGGAGACGTCCTGATGAACACGGATCGCCTCCATGATTTGATTGCCTATGGTGAACACCGGATTGAGGGAGGTCATGGGCTCCTGAAAGATCATGGAGATGCGGTTGCCCCGCACTTCACGCATCTCCGTCTCCGAGCATTGAAGAAGATCCAGCCCGTCCAACAGGATTTCGCCTTCCACGATCTTGCCGGGGGAGGCGATAAGACGCATGACCGACAGGGCGGAAACGGACTTCCCGCATCCACTCTCGCCCACCAGAGCCAGAGTTTCACCCTTGGCCAGCCGGTAACTGAGACCGTCCACGGCCCGGACCACACCGTCCTCGGTGTAAAAATAGGTCTTGAGGTTGCGGACTTCGATTTGAGGCGAGGTCTGGTCCATTACGTCTGTCATCGTTACTCCCTGAGCCGCGGGTCCAGAGCGTCTCGCAGACCGTCGCCCAACAGGTTGTACCCCACCACCGTGATCACGATCGCCATTCCTGCGGCCAGAGGCATCCACCACTCGGTGAACAGATTTCCCTTGGTATCGTACACGATATTTCCCCAACTGGGAGTTGGAGGTTGAACTCCCAGTCCCAGATAACTCAGCGATGCCTCCAGCAGGATGGTATTTCCGACTCGCAGGGTAGCTGACACGATGATGGGTGTCAGTGAATTGGGCAGCAGATGTTGGAAGATCAACCGTCCCGTTCCTGCCCCCAGGGCCCTCGCAGCCTGAAAGAATTCGCGCTCCTTGAGGGCCATAAACTGCCCGCGCACCAGTCGTGCCACGCCCATCCAGGACATGAGCCCAATGAGGGTGATGATGATCCAGATGGACTGATTGCGCCACAGGGCAATCACCGTAATGATCAGAATGAGGGTAGGAAAGGAGAGCATCATGTCCACAAAGCGCATGATCACGCTGTCCACCCAACCGCCGTAGTATCCAGCCACCGCTCCGACGGCGGTCCCCAGGGTCACCGCCAGGCCCATGGCCAGAAAGCCCACCAGCAGGGAAATCCGCGAGCCATAAATGATACGGCTGAACACGTCGCGAGCAAACCGATCGGTCCCCAGCAGGTGTTCAGCGGAGGGGGAAAGCAATCGCTCCTGCACCCGGTCTCCCTGTTCGACCGGATCATAGGGTGCGAGAAAGGGGCAAAGAAAGGCAACCAGATAGAGTGCCAGAATGATGAGGGCCCCTGCCACAGCCAGCCGGTTCTTTAGGAATTGCCGCTTGACGATAGACCACTGGCGCTCCGGCCCTTGGGCAGTTCGATCGGCTTGCCGGATCCGTTGGCAGGAAAGGCCCGAGTAGAGCACCAGGGCCGCCAGCATTCCCAGGAGAAAGAGAGTGCTGACCAGAAAATCCAGGTCTCGTAGAGTGTAGGGGACGTTGGCTCCGAAGAGCTTCTCCAGGGTGTGGGCCAGCGTATCCCACAGGGTGCCTGCGTGCCACCCGGCAAGGCCAACCAGCAGGCCGAACAACCCCAGTATCATGGCCCCCTTAACAGGTTGGCCCGAACGCCGATGACCCCATCCTGGAATCCAGTAAGAGAGTGGCATGATCAGGAAAGCCTCACTCGTGGATCCACCATGGCATACAAAATGTCCGCAACCAGATTGCCCACGACCACCATGGCGCCGAAGATCAGGTTGACGGCCAGAAACATCGAATAGTCGCGCTGAAAGGCCGCATCCACCGCCACACGACCCATTCCCGGCCAACCAAACACCTGTTCCACGATCACCGCTCCGCTGAAGAGAAAAGGCAAACTCAACCCCATGATGGTAATGATGGGCATCAAGGCGTTGCGCAGACCGTGCTTGAAAACGACCACCCTCTCGGTCAGACCCTTGGCCCGCGCTGTACGCATGTAGTCCTGGCGGATGACCTCCAGCAGCTCCCCTCGCATGTAACGGGAGATCCCGGCGGCAGCGCCGATCCCCAGCGTCAAGCTGGGCAGAAAGATATGTATGGCCCGGTCCCCCAGACGTCCCAGCGTACTCATCGATTCATGGCGCACAATATCGACCATGCCGGAAGCTGGAAACCAGTGGGTGGCAGAAACCCCTCCGGCAAAGAGAAACAACAACACCAGTCCCAGGTAAAAGGAAGGCATCGAATAAAAGGTCAATGCCGTGACCCGGGTGGCGTTGTCGAAGGTCGATTGCTGTTTTACCGCCGCCAGGATGCCGATGCCAATACCCAAACTGAGCTCAAGGAGCAGGGCCAGGGCGGAGAGTTGAATGGTGTTGGGGAGAGCCTCCAGGATTTCGTCCTTGACGGGTCGTTTTTTGGCGATGGAGTAACCGAATTCAAATTTCAGGACGACGCCCTGGATGTACTTCAGATACTGCACACCCAGCGGTTGATCCAGCCCATAGATGCGCCGGATGTTTTCGCGGGCCTCCGGATCCATGTCGGGGTTGTAGAAGATGTCGGTGGGATCCCCCGGAGCAGCGTGGATGAGAAAGAAGTTGATGGTCAGCAGGCCAAAGAGTAAAGGGATCGAGATCAGGATACGGCGAATGATGTAGGTGTGCATTTAAGCCGCAGTAAGATCAGTACTTTTGCTTATCCTTGGGGACCCACCATTGCTCCAGGTTGTAATTCCATCCCACCGTTTCCATCTGGACATTCTGGAATCGCCTGTGCACAAAGTTAATGTCCTTGGGGCTATAGAGAAAAGTGTAGGGCTGATCCTCAGCGATCATCTCCTGGGCCCGCCACCACATCTGCTTGGCCTTCTCCGAGTCCATCTCGAAGATGGCGGCGTCGTTGAGGCGATCAAACTCGGGGTTGGAATAGGAGACGAAGTTGAATTTATCGTTAATGGAGTCCGAATGCCAAATGGTGGTCATATCCATTTTCAGACCTACACTCCAACCGGCCACGGCCGCTTCGAAGTCTTTCTTGTCCATGTCTCCGATGAAGACCGTCCACTCCAGGATGTTCGGCCTCACTGCAATCCCCACTTCCTTGAACATGTCTTGCACCAAGATCAGGATGTCCTCACGGATCTGGTTGCCTTTATTCGTCTTCACTGTAAAAGAAAACCGCTGGCCGTCCTTGTCCAGCCAGCCGTCACCATCGCTGTCTTTCCACCCTTCTTCCGCCAGGTATTGCCGGGCCTTCTCCGGGTCGTAGGGGAAGTCGGGCAGATTCGGGTGATGGGCCCAGATGATGGGCAGCACAGGACCTTTGGGAATTTCACCAAACTCAAAGAGCAGGGAGTCGATGATTTCCTGGCGGTTGATGGCCATGGTCAGAGCCTGGCGAACCTTCTTGCTCTGGAAGAGAGGATTAAGCAGGTTCCAGCCCAGGTAACTGTAGGAACGGCCAGGAGCAATGTAGGCCACCAGATTTTCCTGCCGCGCGAGTTCCTCGAAAAAGCGGGGCGGCACCCCATCCATGAAGTCGATCTCACCGCTCTTGAGCTGGAGAGCCAGGTTCTCCTGGTCAGGGACCACTTTAAAGATGATCCGGTCCAGGGGCGGCCGACCGGCAAAGTAGTTCTCATTGGCCTCCACCTCGATATATTGCTGCGCCTTCCACTCCTTGAAGCGGTAGGGACCGTTACCCACCGGATTGCGGTTGAAATCGGTGCTGACCATCTCCTCATCAGGGACCTTTTCCAGGATGTGCTTGGGCAGGACTGCTCCCACCACCGCATCCATCAACTGGTAGGGATAAAGCCGCTCGAAGATGAACTTGACGGTGTAATCGTCTACCACCACGCACTCCTTGATGAACTGCTTCCACTTGATCGTCGCCCAGCCGATATTGGGACTAATCTGCTTCTCGAAGGTAAACTTGACGTCGTGAGCCGTGGTCTTTACTCCATCGTGCCAGAACACATCATCCCGCAGGTGAAAAGTCAGTTCCAGATGGTCCTCTGAGAACTGCCACGACTCAGCCAGCGAGGGGGCGTGGGAGAAATCCGGATTGGTGCGGGTCAGAGATAAAAACAAGAGACCGATAACGTTCGAGCCCGTGATGGCCGCCGAAGTGAGGTCGTTCAGGGAATCGGCGTCGCCAATGGTCCCGATGACCAGGGTGTCGCCGTTATCGTGAGGAGTGTTATAGAGTTCGTTCCACCTGGCCTCGAATTCCAGGTTGTGCTCTTCGCTTCTCCCGCGGTCCGGCCGAGCCTCCACCTCGATGACCCGTTGGGCTGAATCGGAGGGGGAATCGCCGGGAGTGGAAGAGGGGCTGCAGGATAGGGAGGTGAAAAAAAGACCCAGCGATGTGATTCGGACGATCCTGTTCATTTATTGTCCTCCTTGTGGGGCAGAACTCCTTGATTCCCATGGGGATTCTATCTTGGAGGAGAAAAGAGCGTCAAGAAGGCCGCTTCACCGCTCGATGAGGAAAAGGCTTGTGTGCCGAAACCAGCTGTGCTACCAATGAGTGCGGTTTTCAGTCGATTGATTTTTGGAGAGGACCATGCCAGACACCCCGGATGCTCATGAGGAGCAGCAGATTCCGCCCCCACCCGCATCCCGGATGTCGTCGAATCGGACGGAGATGATCGCCCTGATTCCCGTAATCTCCGACTTTGCTGATAGATAGTAATGAGACTCTGGATGCGTCGAGTTGTAAAAGCTTCACTTCTGGTGTTGCTCCTGATTTTTCTCCAGAGTAGCTGGTCCCTTCGTGCCGAGACTGCAGCAATTCATCTGTATCAGAGATTCGGGGCTCCGGTGATGAGTTACGTTGCCACCTGCCGTTTCACACCGACCTGCTCGAATTATGCCCTGCAGGTCCTTCAAGAGGATGGTTTTTGGAAGGGCAATCTTCGCCTGGTTCAACGCTTGATCGAGTGCTCTCCGATTGGATTTATATTCTCTTCCTGATCTGTCCGGGATAGGGCTTCTATGGAACATTTTGACCTGTTTGTCATCGGTACGGGACCAGCCGGCCAAAGAGCTGCCATACAGGCAGCCAAGTTGGGCAAGAAGGTGGGAATTTGCGATCGCCGGGAGCTGGTGGGCGGGGTGTGCATCAACACGGGAACTATTCCCTCCAAGACCTTTCGAGAGGCCGTTCTCTATCTAACCGGTCGGAGGCAGCGAGCCATCTACGGCCGTTCCTATACCGTGAAAGAGGAGATCACGATGGAGGATCTTCTCTTTCGATGCCAGCACGTGATCCGGCGAGAAGTCGAAGTGATTCGTGATCAGGTGAGCCGCAACGGAATCACGCTGCTTGGCGGAGAGGCTTCATTTGTGGATCCCCATACTCTCATCATTAAGGGTCAGGAGGAGGAGACGGAAGTCAGAGCGGACTATCTCGTCATCGCTACAGGGACCGTTCCGAGCCAGCCTGAAGGGGTGGACGTGGATCAGGAGACGGTCATCACCTCCGATATGATTATGAGCATTAAGCGGATCCCTCAAACCATGACCATTGTGGGGGCGGGCGTCATCGGTGCCGAGTATGCGTCGATTTTTGCCGCACTTGGAGTGGAGGTGACCTTGGTCGACAAGCGGCGGCAGCTGCTCGAGTTTGTGGATGTCGAGATTATGGAGTCCCTCAAGTATCAGATGAGGGACATGGATTGCATCTTTCGGTTGGGCGAGGAAGTTGCCTCGGTGACGATTGAAAAACCGAGGCGGGCCGTGGCAATTTTGAAGTCGGGAAAACGAATTATCTCCGAGCTGCTCCTCTATTCCATTGGTAGAATCGGGGCAACTCCGGCATTGAATCTGAAAGCGGCGGGGTTAACGGCCGACCAACGAGGCCGCTTGAAGGTCGATGAGAGGTACCAGACCGAGCAGCCTCATATCTTTGCAGCCGGAGATGTGATTGGGTTCCCGGCTTTGGCCTCAACCTCTATGGAGCAGGGCCGGATCGCGGCTTGTAATGCCTTTGGAGCACAGGTGATCTCCATGCCCGATCTCTTTCCCTACGGGATCTATACCGTCCCGGAGATCTCGATGGTGGGTAAGTCAGAAAGGGAGCTGACCGAAGAGGGAATTGCCTACGAAGTGGGTCTTGCCCGTTACCGTGAGATCGCCCGCGGTGTGATGGTGGGGGACGACTCGGGTCTCCTCAAGCTGCTGTTTCATCGAGAAACCCGGAAAATTCTCGGTGTTCACATCATCGGGACTTCCGCAACGGAACTGATCCATATTGGGCAGGCCGTCATCGCTATGGGGGGAACCATCGATTACTTCGTCAATACCGTCTTCAACTATCCGACCTTTGCAGAGTGTTACAAGGTGGCCGCTTTGGATGGCTACAACAAGGTCGGTCCTGCAGAGGGAGAAGTTCCTCCTCCCGGGAGTGGTTTGACCGGCTGACAGCCGTCAGCGGAAATTCCAAATTCCAAGTCCTAAATCCTAAACAAATTCCAAATTCCAAATTCCAAACCTGACCTGGAACTTGGAACTTGAAACCTGGAATGCGCGCGAAGCGCCCTCTCAGGCGGAGCCGGAAGTCGAAATGTTACAATAGATCCATGGTCAATGCTTCTGAAAAAGCCAGGGCCAGGATGGGCTCCGAGCGAGGTCTCGGCTTTATTTCCGTTATCGTGACCCTGTTGATCATTGGGGCCCTCTACTACGGCTATCTCGGCCAGGGCGGCATGAACGAGCAACTCACCCGGGGCGGTGTTGTCAAGACGGCCGGACAAGCCATTGCCTGCCAAATGAACCGTCAGGCTATCGAACGAGCCATCATGACCTGGACCATGAGCCATCCGGGCAAACAGCCCACCCTGAAGGATCTGGAAAGGGACGGGATTTCCATCAATCGTTGCCCGGAAGGTGGTCGCTTCAAGGTGGAGGGGAAAAAGGTTTCCTGTTCACTCCACTCCGATTCCGGTTGACGCGGCCAGATCCGCTGCCGCAGTAGAGTGGGTATGAGAAAAGCGGGCTCGCCCGCTAACCTATTCGTCCTTCTCTCGAAGCCCTTTTCGGATGATCTTGCCCGTCACCGTCTTGGGAAACTCATCAATGAATTCGATTTCCTTGGGGACCTTATAGGGAGCGATCAGTTCTCGAGTCATTTTCCGGAGTTCTTCTCCAAGTTCTTCCGAAGGGCTTTGGCCGGGTCGAAGGACAACGAAGGCTTTAACCAGCTGGCCTAAAATCTGATCCTTCTTTCCCACTACCGCCGCTTCAAGCACGGATTCGTGCTCCTGCAAGGTATCCTCGACTTCTTTCGGACTGATCAAGTATCCTCGACTCTTGATCAGATCATCAGATCTTGAGACAAACCAGAAGAAACCCTCTTCGTCGATGTAGGACATATCACCCGTGAGGTACCATCCCTTGTTGAATCTGGATTTCCACATTTCTTCCTGATTTTCGTAGCGTAGGGCCAGGCCCGGGTGGTCTGCACTGATGGCAAGATACCCAACTTCACCCCTTTCAATTTCATTTCCCTCTTTATCGACTACGGTCACAGGCGGAACTCCAGCGAAGGGCTTTCCCATGGTGCTGAGCTTGACCACGCCGGGTCTGGTGCAACAGAAGATGTGGATCTCGGTTTGCCCCATGGAATCGTAAATCTCACTGTTAAAGCGTTTTTTCCAGGTCTTGAAAACATGAGGGGGAAGTGTTTCTCCGGAGCTCAATCCCATCTTCAGGGAGGAGCAGTCCCATCGTTTCTCGGCATCCTCTACCAGAAGCATTCGTTTGAAGATGGTGGGATTTCCAATGAAATGGGTGGCTCCATATTTTTCGATGTACTCAAAAGCTCTCTCCGTATCAAACCTCCCCTGATAGACGCCCACGGTGGCACCACGGTAGAAGGGGTAAAAGAAATTACAACCAAAGGGATACATCCAGTTGATTTCGGAGACCGACAGCGTCACGTCTCCAGGCTGGAGCTCCATTTCAACCTTGGCGATCGGTTCGCCGGTGGCAATGAGCCAGCTATGAGCGTGAACAATTCCCTTGGGGATCGAAGTCGTCCCTGATGTGTAAAGCATAAATGCTTCGTCGCTGCTCTTGGTGTCTGCACATTCGAGCTCCGTGGAAGCATCCTGGATCATCTCTTCAAAAGGAATACCCTGTTTGCCGCCTTCACCGATGACAATGATATTTTTGAGCGGCTCGCTTTTCACTTCATCAAAAACGGAGAGACTCTCAGAGTGAACAATGGCAGCCACGGCCTGGGTGTCATTGAGGATATGCTGGACTTCCCTGGCTCCAAACAAACTGCTGGTTGGAACGGGTACGGCTCCTATCTTCATGCAGGCCAGGATGGAAAAATAAAGTTCGAGGCAGTTCTGAGATCTCAGTACGACTCGATTGCCCTTTGCAATACCCATGCCCAGCAGGGCATTCCCGATTCGGTTGACCGAGTCTTGAAGTTCGCTCCAACTTACTTTTCTGTCATCAAAGAGCAGCGCCGGATTGTCGCGATCAGGGCCTTCGGCCCACTGATCACAGGCAAGCTGAGCCATATTCGTCTTCTCAGGAATGGAAAGCTCTTGAACCTCACTCATCGTCAATCCTCCCTCTCTGAATTCAAGTTTTAGAATGTAGAGTAAGGAGCTACGCGTGTCAACGGTGCGTGCTCCCGTACGCGTTCCAAGTTCCAGGTCGGAGCGCGCTTTCGCGCGCGTTCCAGGTTCCAGGTTTCAAGAGGTCTAAGTCTTGTCGGTAGTCCGTGCCTTGTCTGTTGTCTGCGGTCTGCGGTCCGCTGGTCCCTGTTGACCCTCCTTCTCCCCACCATTACAATCCCTCTACAGCTCGCCGTCATGAGCCGAAGCGAATGAAAAGAACCAAAGATTTGAGAGGTTTTCTCGCCGAATATGAACGAGAAAATCCGAAAGAGTTTTGCAGGATCACGAGGGAAGTGGATCCCAAGTATGAGGTTGCCGGGATACTGACCAAGCTTGAAGAGATGCGGAAGCTGCCCATCCTGTTTTACGAAAAGGTCAAGGGATCTTCCTTTCCCGTGGTGACCAATGTCTGTTCGACAAAAAAGAAGATTGCAGCAAGCATTGGTGTTGATTCCAAAGAATTTAGAGCCAAGTACCTTGCGGCTATTGAAAATCAACTTTCTCCCAAGATGGTTACCGATGGCCCCGTCCTGGAAGAGACCATCGCTGAAGATGATTTTGATTTCAAAGACCTGCCCTTGATGACCTATCACGAAGGTGATGCGGCCCCCTATCTCACTGCTGGAATGGTTTTGGGAAAAGACCCTGAGACGGGACAGGTCAATGCCAGCTTCAACCGATTGATGTATCAGGGCAGAAATAAGGCGGGAATCTTCATGACCGTAGGCAAGCATCTCCATGAGATGTATTCCCGGATGGAAGATCAGGGAAAGCCTTTTCCGATCAGTATTTCCATAGGCAATCATCCGGCTTGGGCCCTGGGTGCCCTGTATATTGGACCCTACGGGGACAATGAACTGGGGATCATCGGAGGTCTTTTGGAAAGCCCTGTGGAGATGATCGAGGGGGAGCTGCCGGGCACGGTCTTCCCCGCCGATGCTGAGATTGTTCTGGAGGCGGTGATTGAACCACACGTCAGGGAAGAGGAAGGTCCCTTTTGCGAGTTTTCCGGGTATGCCACGGGAAAGGGATTAAGGCCCGTGGTGACCGTGAAGTCCGTCCACTTAAGGAAAAATGCCATTTTTCAAGACATTTGCGGAGGACAGCATCGGGAGCATCTGGTGATGGCCACCATCCCCATGGAAGCCAATTTCTATAGAACGATTCAGGGCGCTGTGCCCACCCTTGTGGATATTCACGTTCCTGCACCCTTTACCCTGATTATTTCGATCAAGAAGAGATTCCCGGGACAGGCCCAATCGGCCATTCTTGCCGCCTTCTCCTGTGACGTCTATTTAAAGCACGTCATTGTGGTGGATGAAGATGTCCAGATCACCAATCTTCAGGAGGTCGTTTGGGCCGTGGCCACTCGCGTTCAGGGCGATCGGGATATGGTCATCATTCCGGGGGTGAGGGGTTCCTCCCTGGACCCTTCCTGTGGAGAGGAGGGAGTGGTCACCAAGATGGGGATCGACGCCACTGCCAAGCCCTCTCTCTCTGCCTTCCCCAGGAGAAACAAGGTTCCCCAGGAAGTTCTGGACAGGCTCCAGCTGGAGAACTACCTGAATTTGGATAACCTTTGAAGGGAGTTGAAACATGACCGAGATCAAAGAGCGCAGTGGACTCAGCGCTATCATTGAACGTTATAAGGAGAAAGGTGAGGTCCTTGAGATCGAAAAAGAGGTGGACTCGGAGTGCGAGTTAACCGGCATTATCTCAAAATTGAATTCACTTCCACGGACCCCCGGAGTCGTCTTCAAGAATGTCAAAGGATATGACTTCCCTTGTGCGGCGTGCCTTCTCTCTGAAAAGGATAGGACTCGCGAAATCCTCGGACTTCCGGTTTCGCCCCGGGAGTTTAAGGAGGCTTTCATCGAGGCTACCGGGAACCCCATCCCTTCTGTCCAGGTCAGCGACGGTCCCTGTAAGGAGCAGGTTTATACCCGTAATTTCGATGCCCTTCAGATAGTTCCTTCCGTCAAGGTTACCCCTCATGACGGGGGAAAATACTTCCAGCCCCTGATTATTTCCAAAGATCCGGATACCGGAGTCCAGAATGTGGCCATCAATCGGGCCATGCTCTTGAAGGACAACACGGTTGCTTTGAATGTGAGAAACGAGAGTGGGGTGGGCAACAACTTTTTAAAGTACAAAAGAGAGGGAAAACCTTTTGAGGTGGCCCTGGTCATGGGGGTTCCCCTTGATCTGTATATCTCTGCGGCTACCAAGCTTCCCCTGGGTCAGGATGAACTGGCTCTTGCCGGTGCCCTGAGAAAGAAGGCAGTGGAGGTCATTCCATGCGAAACCATCGATCTAGTCGTTCCTGCTGAAGCGAGTTTTGTCCTCGAAGGGGTCATTGAGCCACCCTATGATCTGGCCTCCGAGGGACCCTGGCCCGAGTTCTTGAAGTATATGAGCATACCCCAACGCAAACCTGTGTTGAAGATTCAGGCCCTCAGCCTGAGGGAAGATGCGATTGCTTATGTGGTTGTGGCGGGGACCAAAGAAAATTTCAATTTCAGGATCTCCAACGATATTGCTTTTTACCAATACGTGAAGGCACTGGACCCCAACTTTGTGGTGGATGCAACCCTGACTCCCGGTTCGGCTCACTGGCATCATGGGATTATCCAGGTGAGAAAGGATGACTACGATCTGGAAGGTCTTCAAACTCATGTGGCCATGTCGGCGTTTGGATTTTCCGTTTACCTGGAGACCGTTACGGTGGTTGATGAGGACGTCGATATCCTGGATATGGACGAGATCGAGTGGGCAGTAACCACTCGTTGTAACCCTTCAGAGCAGATTCATATTATCCCCGAGGTCAAGGCTCACAGGAATAATCCCATCGCCGGGGTGCGAGAGCTTGTGGAGGGAAGTTTCGTCGGCAAGGCGAAGATGATCGTCGATGCCACCGTTCCCTGGAAATACAAGAATTTGAAAGGAAAAAGCGAGTTCCCGCTTTTCAAGAGGGCAAGTTTCCTGGAGGTTGATCTTAAGGACTACGTCAGTGGAGATGATTACAGCCGCTGGATGAGATAGGCGGCGGGCTCAGAAGTTTCTCTTTTCCCGTTCCTTCTCATTCTCCAGAAGCGGCAGCAACTCCCTCGGTTGATGGACCGTAAAGCGCCCCTCCCCGAGCCCCATTTGATCCCCGGAAGTAACGGCCATGGCCAGTACTCTCCAACCGGTGAGGCTGTCCGGCACCTGAAACTCAATGGTTGCTCGGCCACTGGCGTCGGTGAGCAGAGACGGATTCCAGTAGCTCACAAACGGAAGCATTGAAGTCAGATCGGGTCCGGTGCCACTGCCTCCGGTGTTGGATCTGTTCTTCTCGATTTCTCGGGTCCCAATTAGAGGAGTCAATAGGTTGAAGTTCTGCAGGTGGGGTGGCTGGAGACGGTAGAAGCCCTTGTAGGGGTCAAAGTCCTCTCTTCTCCTGGCCAGTCGATTGAATAGGGCTTCATCCAGAACGACAACGGCAAGTTCCATTCTAGGAAGTCTTTCCTCGCGGTCCACCGGATGGAGGGGAGCTGCAGCCAGATCGACGGTCACTCTTTCGCCGGGCCTGTAGGTACTGTGGCGCGGTCTGACCTCGACGGTGAGCTCCTTGTGAGGATCGCGAACCGCCAGGCCAATGTAACCCATCCGGACGGTCGGTTTACTCATACGCATCCCACCATCTTTCAGAGGTTGATCGGCCCGCGGCGACATCACTGTTGCGGAGAAGTAGACACCCGGAAAGTGCTCTGGAGTGATCTCAAACTCGATCAGCTCCGTGTCCCTTTCCAGCACCCGGCTCCAGCTTCGCTGAACGCCCAATCGCTCGACGGTGAAGAGTGCACGTGCACCGGGAAACGGGTTTTGGATCAGGATGCGAGCCGTCTCACCGACTTGATACTCCGTCTTTTCAGGCTCGATGGGAAGATGGTGGCCGGGACCCCCCAGGGCTTTTCCTTTTCCCAAACTGGAGCGACGAAGGTTGCTCTGGTCCATGGGCCTGAAGGTATCCTTGAGGGTGGCGGTACGGGTGTCATGCCTCGCCTCAGGGGAAGGGCCAACCAGTACCCGCATCGGTTTCCAACTTCTGTTTGGGATGAAGTCCGCCCTCAGCTCAAACTGATACCATCCGACGGCTCCCCTCTTACGGGGCACCTTGAACTCGCCGTGGTAGGCTCCAAAGTCGTTGAGCTCGAGGTTCTTGACCTGGTAGGTGACCTTGTTCATGGGGTCGATGACTTGCAGGTGATATCCCTTCGCTGGCGCAGGCTCCAAGGACTGATTGTTCTGATCCCGGACATAAACTTTGAACTGGACGGTGTCTCCGGTCCGGTAGACGCCTTGGGCTGTGGTGCCCCAGGTGCGGATGGGTCCGGGCCGCTCGATGCCTGCGGGCAGTCGGTCATCGTTGGCGACTTCCGCCAGTACCGAAAACTCGTCGGCCAGCGGAAGGAGGGCCATTTCCTGGTCTCGAACCACGCGGACGAAGAACATTTCTGCGGGGCCGTCAGGATCGTAAAGTGGGGGCCAGCTGTTCAGATTTTCCATCGCCGGATCGAGCAGATCCGTCCCATCCAGCAACGCCGTCCCGTCAACTCGGGTCACTCCTGCGGATAAAGGTGTGGGCCTGGCCGTCATGGCGGACACCTGATCCCGGTAAATTTGCACCTGAGCTCCCTGGACCGGTTTCCCCGTCGCCAGATCCGTTACCCAGACCAGGCTGTTGTCATGACCCAGCTTCAGGTGGACGTGGAAGGGGGTGACCTCCGAGAAGAACCAGCGCGGGGGGCCGGTGAAAGGATAGGTGGAGAGGTGGCCAAGCAGCACTCCCGACTGGCCCTTTAACCACTCGCGCACTTTCAATGGAAAGCGGTAGGAGATATTGCTGGGCTTCGCCAGCGAAGAGGGAAGATTCCGGGGTTCCACCGCAACGGTGATCTGGGAGCGTTCGATACCCTCAGGGGTCAGGCGTTGGAATTTCACATCCAGCTCTGCAATGTTGGTGAGCGTGACGGGGAGGTGGTTTTTTACCCGCCGCTCCAGAATGGAGATGGGATGAGTCATCACCAGGCTGGGGGGGCGGTTGTTGGTGGGGAAGCTAAAGTCGATATCGGAGGGCAGAGGCCGGCCGAATTCATCGAGGATCTCGGAGGCGGAGGCTTGAAGATGATAGTCTGTGGCGGCCTTGAGGCCTTCCGGCAGCAGGATCTTGTACTCCTCTCCTTTCTTTCGCGGCCTGTTCATTGGGGACAGGCCCAGAATTTCCTCCCAAACTCCCACGAACAAAGGGGAAATTTTGGGGCTGGCACCGAACTCCTCGACCACCAGGTGGTCGCGAATCATCTCTCGGGTCACTGGCGAGGAGAACACAAGAGAGATTCCGGAAAGGGGGTTGCATCCCTGACTTGGAGACTGGCTGGTTGGGGTGTAGATTCGAATCAACAGTCCGGAGTTATTGGAGCATTCAATACCCAGAAAACGAGGAGTGGGAAAGGTGTGGAACTCGACGACCGTTCTGGGAGTAATGCCCGATTTCGTTCCCATCGGTGATAAGAGGCCTGGCTTTAGCCTCAAGCGAACTTGGGTATCGGGAGGCATCTCGGCCACCGGCTGAACCCGCCACTGCCGGTCCCGAAGGCCCGGATTCTCTCCGACAGGCTCCAAGGTGACGGGTAGTTTTTCCAGTCCGTCGACCAGAAAAAAGAGCTGTCGACTCAGCGATGCCTGGCTCACCGGTTGATTCAGCGTCACCAAAATGCTGGGCATACCCGGGCTGCGCCAGGTTTGAAAGGAAATGCGCGTCACCTCAAGCGGGAGTTCGGGGACAGGCCCAAGAATTCTCCCAGAATTCGGGGCCTGTCCCCGAACTCCCTCCCAAACTCCCTCCGTGACGACTTCTATCGCAAAAAACGAGCCAGCCAGAAGCGGCAGCAGAATTGAAAGTAAGTTCAAGCAGGTTGGCCTTTTGGGGCCTCCCGTTTCAAGACGTCTTGTCATAGGGCGTAGAGAGGTCACCGCCTCTTATGTCCTGCATCATGAACGGGTTGGGAAAGTTTTGTAGTGTTCCCGATCACAAAAGGGGAGATGGGAGGGAGATTAGGGACAGCCCCAAGAATTCTCCCCGAATTCAGGGGGTTTGGGGACCGAGTTTTGGGCCAGTCCCAGAATTTCCTCCCAAACACCTGCGAACGAAGGAAAATTCTTGGGGCTGGCACCGAACTCCCCTGTGAACTTGATGCGACAGGTTCGAGGCACCAAAGGAGTGGCCTATTCTCTATTGTCTATTTTCTACGTACGAAGTGAGTTACTCGTCTTTGGCTCGGGTGTAGCGCTGGTCGGGGTCCAACTCACGGAGTATCCGAAGCTCTTCCTCAGTAGGTGGTTCCGTGTGCCGGATCTCATCGGGGATGAGCATCTCAAAACCGGTGTTCTCCTGGACTTCCTCAACCTGGGCACCGGGGTGTAGAGCCTCCAGGCGCATCCTGCGGGTGGTGGGGTGAAAGTCGAACATGCCCAGATGGGTGATGACCCGGTAGATTCCTCCCGCCGTCAAGCCGGCCTTTTCACGGCTGTCCCCTCCCTGCAGATAACCCGGGGTGGTGATGAAATCAACCTTTTCTACAAAGCGCCTTTTCTCGTGGTGCATGGCAACCAGGATCTTGGAGGCCAGGCTGGCGATATCGTTGGCCCCGCCCGTTCCGGGAAGGCGCACCTTGGGGTTGTCGGCATCACCGATGAAGGAGCTGTTCAGATTTCCGTACTGGTCAATCTGGGCACCCCCCAGAAAGCCGTAGTCCACGTACCCTCTCTGTTGAAGAA
>JACZQQ010000190.1 GCA_022545645.1 Acidobacteriota bacterium
CCGTGGTGTTTACAGGCGATTCCGGCAAACCACTCGGCTCCTTTAAGAAGAAGCTTGGGGAGCTGGGAGAGGGTTTCCACATTGTTAATGACGGTGGGGCAGCCAAACAGACCCACCACGGCGGGAAAAGGCGGCTTGAGTCGAGGCCAGCCCTTTTTGCCCTCCAGAGATTCCAGCAATCCGGTCTCTTCTCCGCAGATGTAAGCGCCGGCGCCCCGATGAAGGTGAACATCCAGCTGAAAGTCCTTGCCCAGAACACGCTCACCCAGCACCCCTTCTCGATAGGCTTCCTCGATGGCTTTTTGCAGGATTTGGGCGGCTCGGACGTATTCACCGCGAATGTAGATATAAGCGGTGTGAATCCCCACCGCATAAGCACAAATGATGATTCCCTCCAACAGGCGGTGAGGGTCCCACTCCATGAGGTAGCGGTCTTTGAAGGTTCCCGGTTCCGACTCGTCGGCGTTGGCGGTCAGGTAAATGGCTTTCCCGGTGTCCTGAGGGACAAAGCTCCATTTTCTGCCCGTAGGGAATCCTGCACCCCCCAGGCCGCGAAGATTGGCATGAATCACCATATCGACGATGTCGCTAGGCTGCATCTCAAGGGCCTTTTGTGCACCCTCATATCCGCCCTGCTTTCTGTACCACTGAAGCTCCCTGGCCTGGCTGTTGCCGAAATGTTCCGAGATCAGCTGGATCGGCAGAGCCTTGCTTTGGGTGTTGTCGGGCGGTGGTGCTGTCGGGATCTCCTGACCTTGTGCCGTCGCCTCCAGAATCTGATCAACACGCTCCGGGGTGAGAGGCCCGTGATAATCCTCATCCACCTGCATCATGGGGGCCATTTCGCAAGCCCCCAGGCAATCGGGAACCGCCTCCCAGCTGAAGCTGCCGTCTTCGGTGATGGCCCCACTGTTCACCCCCAGCTTATTTTTCAGATGCTCCTTGATCCGATCCGATCCCCGCAGCCAACAGCTGATGCTCATGCACAGACGGAGGTGATGGCGACCCATGGGCTGTCTGAAGTAAAGGGTGTAGAAGGTGAGAACCTCGTGCACATCGACCAGAGGGACTTCCAGCAGCTCGGCCACCACCTCTTCCACCTCAGGGGTAATGTGCCCCTGCTGCTCATGGGCCAGGTGGAGCGTGGGCAACATGGCCGCTCTTTTGTTGGGATAACGAGCCAGGATCTGCTGGAATCGCTCCTGATTTTCCGAAGTGAATTCAAAGGGGGAACTCACCGATCCAACTCTCCCGCGATCATGTTGACGGATCCGAAGGTGGGGACGATATCGGCCATCTGGTCCCCCTCCAGGATGGAGCCCAGTGCAGCCATAATGGGAAAGCAGGGCGGGTGGCAGCGCACTCGCCAGGGCCGATCGGTTCCGTCGCTGACGATGTAAAAACCCAATTCGCCGTTGGCTCCCTCAACCGGAAAATAAACCTCGCCTTCCGGGGGACGAAGCCCGTGTCCCAGCATGATGATCTTGAAGTGATTCATCAAGGCTTCGATGTTGGAGTACACCTGTTCCTTGGGAGGCAGCCAGGCCTCTTTGCTGGGGGCGGCGACCCGGTCGTGATAGCGCTTTTCCGAGCCCTGGAGGGTCGGTGGAATGAGGACCTCGTTTTTGAGAAGGCCGGAGGTCTTTCCATATTTGCCCAGGTCGGACATCAGATCGGGCTCGATAATCTCTCCCTCAGGATCGACGTTGGTGGGACCTTCAGGAAGGGAATCGAGGGCCTGCTCGATAATGCGGATGGCCTGCTGCATCTCCTCCATGCGCACCAGGTATCGGGAGTAGTTGTCTCCGTGCTCTCCCACGGGAACGTCAAATTCAAAGCGGTCGTAGACAAAGTAGGGAAAAGCCTTGCGTACATCGTAGGCCTCGCCGGTGGAGCGCAGGAAGGGGCCGGTGATGCCATAGGCAATGGCGTCACTGGCCGAGATCACCCCGACCCCGCGCATGCGATCATAAAAAATCCGGTTGCCGGTTAAAAGCTCATCCACCTCTTTGAGCACCTCACGGGTCTTTTTCAGCGCAGCCCGGCACTCTTTTTCAAATCCTTCAGGCAGGTCCGCCTTCACCCCTCCCACCCGGCCATAGGAAATGGTCAAACGAGCGCCGGTAACGCTCTCGATCAGTTCGTACAACCACTCGCGGGCCTTGACCATGTACAAGAAGACCGAAAAGGCGCCCAGCTCCATGGCCGATGCGCCGATGCAGGTGAGATGGTCGGTCAGGCGGGAGATCTCACTTAAGATGACCCGGATGTAGTTGCACCGTTCCGGAACCTGTAGATCCATCAGGGTTTCCACGGCCGCCGCGAAGCCGAAATTGGAGATGAGGGGAGAGACGTAGTTGAGCCGATCGCTGTAGGGAAAGCATTGAGTATAGGTGGCTTCCTCGCAGTGCTTTTCAAAGGCACGGTGGAGGTAGCCGATTTCAACGTCGGCTTTGCGAACGATCTCCCCATCCAGTTCGGTCCGGATCTGGATGACTCCATGGGTGGCCGGGTGTGCGGGCCCGACGTTCAGGAACATGGTCTTGGTCGTCGTCTCTTGGGTCTTGGTGATGATGTCTTCCTTCTGACGTTTAGTGCTTGGGACCGATCAAAGGCTGACGCCGTTTAATCGGGTAGTCCTTTCGCAGCGGATGACCCTCAAACTCGGGATAAAGCAGGATTCTCCGCAGGTCGGGATGGCCCGTAAATTGAATGCCGAACATGTCGTAGACTTCGCGCTCATACCAGTTGGCACCTGGCCACAGCGAGGTGAGGGTGTCTACTTTGGGTTCCGGCTCAGCCACGGGAACCTTGAGCCGAAGCCGAAAACTATTGGCCACAGACAGGAAGTGATACACCACCTCGAATCGGGGCTTGCGCTTCCAGTAATCGACTGCGGTGAGGTCCATCAAATAGTTGTACTGAAGCTCCGGATCCTCTTTCAAGAAGGTAGCCACCTGGAGAAGGGAAGAGGACGCAAGAACAACGGTGTCCTGTTGAAATCGGCTATGGACCTCGATAACGTCGTTTTCGAAGTTTTCTTGAATCTTTTGAAGCGTTATATTTGCTTCCATTTATCTAGAAACTACTTTAAGTGTTGGTTGGGCTGTTGAGGTTCAGATTTCCTGCTTCTGATTCTGCATTTTTTTCTGCAATAGCATTAACCCCTCGAGAACCGTTTCCGGTCGTGGGGGACAGCCGGGGATGTAGATGTCCACCGGGACGATGTGATCGATTCCTGTGACCGTGGCATAGTTATCGTAAAAACCTCCGGTACAGGTACAAACCCCAAAGGCCACCACCCACTTGGGGGCACACATCTGCTCGTAGATCTGCACCAGTACGGGGGCCAGCTTCTGGCTGATCGTTCCCACCACGAACAACACGTCGGCCTGACGGGGTGAGAAACGCGGGAGTCCGGCTCCAAACCGGTCGATGTCATAATGCGAACAAGCCGTGGACATGTACTCCATCCCACAACAGGCGGTCACGAAAGGGTATTGGAAGATGGAGTATTTTCGAGCCCACCCCAGCATCTTATCCATCCGGCTGGTGAAGAACCCCGTTTGCAGGCTGCCCTGGAAATCTATTTCCATTGAAGCACCCCTTTTTTGACCGAGTAAAAGAGCCCGGAGAGAACCACCAGCAGGAAAACCAGCATTTCCATAAAGCCAAATAATCCCAGTCCCTGGTTAATCAGTTCCCGGTAAATCACCGACCAGGAAAAAAGAAAAATCAGTTCGATGTCAAACAGGACGAACAGCAGTGCAACGACGAAGAACTTGACTGAAAAACGGCCCTTCACGATCTCCCGGGGTTCCACACCGCATTCAAAGGGCATCTCGTGGATGCGCCCCCCTCGGCGCGGTCCCAGCCAGTGGCTGAGAGCAACCATGCCGCCGGCCGTGATGGCCGCAAGAGACACCAGCACAACAAACCCAAAGTAGCTTTCCATCTCCTAACCGTTTCCCCTTCAGGCCCTTCAGGCCCGCTGTTTGGAAGTATAACAAACCCCTCCGCCGCCCCGAAGCACAGCCGTCAGACCGGCTGTTGTCAGCTGTCAGTTGTCAGTGGTCTGCGGTCTGTGGTCTCTGGTCTGTGGTCTGCGGTCTCTTGATCTGTTGTCTTGTGTCAGCTGTCAGCTGTCAGTTGTCAGCTGCCCTTGGTCTGTTGTCTGTTGTCTGTTGTCTGTTGTATTCTCTGCAGCCATGGCTACCCAGACTCAGGGCGCTCGTCCCCAACGTCGCCACCCTCCCTGGTTAAAGGTGCGCGCTGCCCTGGGTGAGCAGGTGCACGATCTAAAGCGGCTTCTGGGAGGGTTGAACCTTCATACGGTTTGCCAGGAAGCCAAGTGTCCCAATATGGGGGAATGCTGGAATCATGGCGTGGCCACCTTCATGATTCTGGGAGATATCTGCACCCGGGGATGTCGCTACTGTGCAGTCAGCAAGGGGAGGCCCATGGAACTGGATCTGGGCGAACCGGAGCGGGTCGCTGAAGCGACCGAGGTGATGGGCCTCAAGCATGTGGTGATTACTTCGGTCGATCGCGATGATCTGGAGGATGGAGGAGCCGGGGTTTTTGCGGCAACCATTGAGGCGGTTCGCCGTCGCAGCCCCCACTGTGTCGTGGAGGTGCTTGTTCCCGATTTTCAGGGCTCGGCCGAATCCCTCAGGATCGTCCTGGAAGCCGCACCGGAGATCCTGAATCACAACATGGAAACCGTCCCCCGTCTTTATCCGACAGCCCGGGGTGGGGGAGACTACCACCGCTCACTGGAGCTTCTGCGGCGTGCCCAGCAGTGGGCCCCGGATATCGTCACCAAGACGGGGATGATGCTGGGCCTGGGAGAGCAGGAGAAAGAAGTTCACCAGGTGATGCACGATCTGATCGAGCTGAAAGTCAGCATCCTGACCCTGGGACAGTACCTGCGTCCTACAGGTTGGCATTTACCCGTGGCCCGCTACTATTCCCCCCAGGAGTTTCAATACTGGAAAGAGGTGGGAGAGGCCATGGGTTTCCGACACGTTGAAAGTGGCCCGCTGGTCCGCTCCAGCTACCTGGCCGACCGCCAGTTCGCCTCTCTGAATGACAGCACTCCGACCTTGTAGCGGCCGCACGAGAAGGGGACAATAACCTTTTTTGTAACCTTTTTGGGGGTACGTCCCCTGTAGGGGTCAGCCGGTGGCTGACCCGAACCG
>JACZQQ010000191.1 GCA_022545645.1 Acidobacteriota bacterium
ATACCTCCGGAGCCCTGTAAGGGCGGCACTCTTCAGCTTTCTGGCTGGCCACCGGCTGATCCCTACCCGCACCGCACAACAGCACAAATTCAGGAAGTGACGGCCGCAGGTCGTGACTTCGTCACGACTTCACGAACCTACGCGGTTGCTGACACGGACGCTTGCTGGAACCGGGGTGAGATCCCAAATGATGCCGGTCCAGGAGAGGAGCCGCAAAAAGTAGTAGGTGATATCAACTTCCCACCAGTAGAAGCCCTGACGCACGGAGGCCGAGAAATGATGATGGTTGTTGTGCCAGCCTTCTCCCAGCGTGATCAGTGCGAGAAGAAAATTGTTCCGGCTCTCGTCGGAGGTCTTGTAGCGCTTGGTCCCAAACAGGTGAGAGAGGGAATTAATCGTACAGGTTCCGTGGAAGAGCAAGATTGTGGAGATAAAAAAGCCCCAAATCAACATCTGCATGCCTGAAGTTCCCAGCTGCGGAGCCAGTGAGTTCAGAATCGACCCAAAGGCGACAAGCGATACCGCCAGAATGATCGGGACCACCGTCTCGAAGCGGTCCAAAAAGCGAAGCTCAGGAAATTTGACCAGGTCGGGAACCGCCTTATAGTTGGTGGGGAAGTTCCCCTTGCAGGTAATCCAACCCATGTGGCTCCAGAAGAATCCGTCCCGGTGGGGAGAATGGGTATCGCCCTCTTCATCGGAATGGCGATGATGGTGGCGGTGGTGAGCGGCCCACCAGAGGGGCCCTTTTTGAACCGAGCTGTTGCCCCAGACGGCGAAAAGAAACTGGGCCCAGCGCGATGTCTTAAAGGAACGGTGGGAGAAGTAACGATGGTAAAAGCCCGTGATGGCAAACATTCGGATGAAGTAAAGGGCCACAGCCGTCAGGACCGCAATCCAGCTCCACCCCACCCAGATCACTCCGAAGCACATCAGGTGGAGGCCCAGGAAGGGGATCGATCGGACCCAGTCAATCTCTTTGAATTCACTTTTCGGGACGGCTTGACTATAGGCTGTGTTGTCGAACCATCCAAGTACTGATGACCAAGACGATTTCATCTTCGGGTATTTCCTTCCATGCTAGCGAGTCAAAAAACCAGAATAGTAGATGCAAAGGACCATTTCGGCCCCTGTCGCCTGGCCTCCTGACCACAGATTACTCATTTACACTGACAGGGATTTTCACTCCCCTTATCCCCTCTGCAGAATAACGAGATGGGGCAAGAATTGTCAAGTTCGCACGGCCGAAAGGAGCAGTGCCCCACCGGCCCCGAAAAGCAGATTGGGCCCCCAGGCGGCAAGCAGTGGAGAAAGTAAACCATTGGAGCCCAAAACACCAAACACTCCAAAGGCTCCCCAGTAGAAAATACCCAGCAAAACGCCGGCTGCAATTCCGTAAAGAGCTCCTTTTCGGCCAATCGTGAAGGCGAAGGGAATGCCCAAAATGGGCATGATAAAGCTCACGAAGGGAAAGGACAGTTTGGTGTAGAGTTCTGTCTTGAGATGGTCCACTTCGAAGCCTCCCTGCTGCAGGCCTTCGATGTAGTCCTTGAGCTCCAGATAAGTCATTTTACTGGATTCCTTCACCTCTGCTTCAAAATAGCTGGGTTCTTCGCTCATGGAGGAGACTTTCTCATCAAAGGTCGAGTACTCCAGCTTGTTGTCCCTGAAGCTTCGTTCCCAGCCGTTGTAGAGCTGCCAGTTTTGGTCGAACGCATTCCACACTGCACTGCGAGCGTAGGTGTGCTGATAGAGCTGATTCTCCGTAATGTCGAGCTGGTAGATCGACAGTTCAGCAAAGGTGCTCCGCTCGGAATCGAAGTGGTTGTAATTGTAGAGCCGATTCTCCTCACCAAAGATCCAACTGCGTCCCCCTTGATAATAGGTCTGAACCGGGCGTCCTTTGATGAGATTGCGCAGATTGTCCTGTCTTTGATTGGCATAAGGGAGAATGTACTCCTGGGTGACAAAAACAAGTGCGCTCACCGTCAAAGCCAGCGCCAGTACCGGAACGGCTATCTGGTAGACACTCACACCACAGGACTTGAGGGCCAGGATCTGGTTGGTCTTGTCCAAGAGTCCAAAGGTCACCAGTGTGGCGATCAACATGGAGATGGGGACCAGAAGCATCAGAATATGAGGAAAGAGATAGAAAAAATAGTCCAGAAATAGAACCTGAGGCACGCTGTTTTCAAAAATGTCGTCAATCAGCTCGAAAAACGTAAAGAGGTAAAACAGGGAAACACAGACGCCCAGGGTCAGCAGGAAATAAAGCATGAAGATTCGGGTGACGTAAAGATCAATGACCCGGGCCAGCCTTAGACGGATCTTGCCCACAGAAGCGGACCAATTTCGAACCCGGCGAAAGAACCCACGAAAGATATTCCTGAAAGCCTCGATGACTCGTTCTGTGTATCGCGAGATGCGAACCAGCGGTCCCAGGTTGGGAATGGCCCTCAGCACATCGGAGGCGATCTGGGAGTAGCGAAGAGTAAACAAGGCGATGAGCCCCAGCACAAGATCCGCGCCCCACACTCCCCAGCCGATGGCCAGGTCTCCATTTTCGGCAAGCTCGGTTCCACTGGCAAAGAGGATGTAGTAGAGAAAGACGACGAGCATACTGACGATAAAGCCGTAACCCCGTGCACCTCGAGGAGTGTGGGCCCCTAAGGTGACCCCCAGGACGGCGAAGATCAAAGCGGAGAGAGGTAGGGCAATACGCTTTTGCAATTCAATCGAGCTGCGCCTTCTGATTTCCTGATCCGCATCTTCCAGCCCACTCCAAAGCTCGTAGAAGTTCTTCTCCCGGGGCCTCTTGGACCCGGCCTCAATCTGCTGGACGGCTGGAAAGTTGATGGGAACGTCCAGGGTCTGAAATCGCGTCAGGGTATCTTTTTCAGGAGATTCCGAGTTGACGGTATAAATCCAGCCCTCCTCGAAATGGAGCTGCAAGCGCTGAGCGTTTGAGCTGAAAAGGGGAAAAGCCTGACTGGAGAGAATGATCCGCTGTTCCCCGCTACTACCGGTATCCGACAGGAAGACTCCCTTCCAGGCGGAGTTTTGCAAGTCCTGGTCCTCGATATAGAGGATGACCTGGGGAAGATCCTCATTGAAGACTCTTGGTTTGATCTGGGATTGGACGGGGCGCAGGCCAATTTGGTGCTGAATTTGTCGCAGCGTCCAATTTCCCTGGGGCAGTAAAACGAAGGTCAAAAGCAAAGTGGTGACTGCCACTCCAAGGTTGAGTTTAATGACCGGCCACAACATCTGATAGATACTGACGCCGCCGGCTCGCATGGCCACGACCTCGCTATCTGCGGAAAGACGACTAAAGCCGACCAGAGTCCCGATCAGGAAAGCGAAGGGAACCGTGAAAATGAGGATTTTGGGAAGCAGTGCGATGATGACTCCCAGAACCGTGACGGCATCGGCATCCTTACGGATCAGCAACTCCGCCAGCCGTCCGAACTCTCGGGTGAAGACCACAAAAGTCAGCACGGCCAGAGCAATCAGAGAAGGCGGAATGATCTCTGAGTAGATCACTTTGTGGATTTTCCTGGTTTTCATCGACGCTCCGGCGCTCACATTGTAACAAAAGGAGTGAAGGGATGACTGGGGTGGAAATGTCGGATCCGTTACAGCCCGTGTTATGCATAGGTTCTCGTCACGAAGCGCCGTAGGGGCGAGCCGGTGGCTCGCCCGAACAGTTAGGATGGCAAAACCGAAGCCACACTGGAAAAGAATGTGCCACTCATTCGGTTCGGGTCAGCCACCGGCTGACCCCTACGGGTACGTTGAGGAGGCCGGGGGCACCCGCGCTTGCGGGTCGCGCGGTCGGGGCAGCACGACGGAGCATTGCGCCGATGCAGTAGACCGGGTGTGAGAAATGCGGGCTAACTACTTTTTTCGTGACTATTTGTTCTGAGATCACAGTTGAAAGAGCCGTCTAGCGTTCTGATGGTAGATCTTCCTTTTGACCCTCTGGGAAGCCTTCATCTGTGTAATGGCGCCTATAGTGTGGGCAACATATTCCGAACCACCTACGGTGTCAAAGGGCATGTCCGTGGCAAACAAAACCCGATCCTCACCAAAAAACTTCAGGCCACACTCTAGGGCTGCGGCCGAGCCAGTGGTGACCGTATCTGCATGGAACATGGAAAGAAAGTCATGCGGGTGCCTGCTCAGTTTTTGGAATAAGGCCTTTCCGCCGGGCGTTTTTTCCATCTTATCAAACCCTTCGCGAATTCTTTGTTCCAGATAAGGAACAATACCCCCGAGATGGTGGGTCAAGATCTTGAGATTAGGATACTTTTCAAAGAGACCGGTACACACCAGCCGAGTCATGGCAACTGCCGTGTCATAAGGCCATCCAAGTGTCCGCCACATCTGATAGCGAGATTCCTTTTCGGCTGGGTAATCAATAAAGGACGCGTCTCTAGCCGGGTGAAGCAGGATAGGAAGGTCATACTCTGCCATTTTCTCAAAAATAGGTAGAAACTCAGGAGCATCCAGAGCACGGCCACCCGTGGGTGTAAAGATCTGTACACCCTTCAGTCCCAAATCCTCGATGGCCCGCTCCGTCTCCTTCAGAGCTTCATCCACATTGTTCATGGGAAGGGCAGCGATGGCTGCCAAGAAACGAGTCGGGTACTTTGCCACCAACTCAGCCATCTCATCATTAGCTAGGCGGGCCAGCACGGCTGCACCTTCAGGTGCTGCTAACATCTCCAGAGGAGGATGAGCCAGCGCCAGCACCTGCACGTACTCCTCAAACATATCCATGATCTTGAATCTCGCGGAGAGGTCCCACAAGGCCGGTATGCCTTCGACGAAGGCTTCCAGATTCAATTCAGGAGGGGCTGCCTTTAGGCAGGCTTGTTTGTACTTCCCGGGTAAGATGTGGTTGTAGGCGTCAATTTTCATGGGCGAGATAACTTTATTCTGTGGAGGCTCTCAGACCAACGGTGATCCTCTTCTGCTTGACTGGAGAGCGTCTGTTCGACAGAGAACTGTAAAACCATTAACGTGTTTCTCAATAATGCACGTCCAATCATATCGCTAGCTTCCAAAACATTGCTATGTGCTTGGACGTTGATGGGCTCTCTACACGGATCACCTTCTGAATGATCTCTTCAATGACCTTAAGCTTAAGCCGGTTACCTAAATCGTGACACTG
>JACZQQ010000192.1 GCA_022545645.1 Acidobacteriota bacterium
GAAACTCCAACACGACCCGCAGGAGCTTTTCCAGAGCGACTGGTATCGCCACTACCGCGCCCTCTTCTCCGGCTGAGCGAAGCAGGCGTTGAGACTTTGGGTCTCGGATCAGTGCTCTTCAGTGGTCGTCTCTGCCCAACTGGGATGCGGAGCCATGAAGACCAGACAAATCAAACGCTGGTTGCTGGTATTTTCCACTCCATGAAGCTCATCCGAGAAGGCACATGTGATTTCCCCCGACCTGAGTAAGCGCGTTTCCTGGCCGATGGTGAAAGAGCCTTCCCCTTCCACGACGTAGTAGATCTTGTCGTTCCCCTTATGGCTATGGATTTTCTGCATCTGCCCAGGTTCCAGGCAATAGAGGTCGCAAAACATCCGCGGACTCTCAAAGAGATTCACCTTCTGCATTTTCTCGGAACTGAATTGAACCACTTCGGTGATCGTTCTTACTTCCATAAACGGGATTGTATCTTGAACGATAGGAGTTCGAAACAAGATAGATCTGTGGACGAATCCTCATCCACGACAATCACAATCTCCCGATTGAGCTAAGATTCACAATGTCATGATCACTTTTCACCGGGTTAAGGAGTTTTTCGGCCTGCAAAAGAGCATGGTCGGGCTTTTGGCGATGGTGGTGCTGGTGGGGATGGGCGAGAAAATGGGGGAGCGGTTTCTCCCCATTTACCTGATCACCCTGGGGGGTGGTGCTCTTTCCGTTGGGCTGCTCAGCGGCATGGACAACCTGTTGTCAGCTCTCTATTCCTTCCCCGGAGGATACCTGGCCGACCGGCTGGGCACCAAGCGGGCGCTGCTGGTTTTCAACCTTATTGCCATGGTGGGATTTGTCGTGGTCATCCTGATTCCTGCCTGGCAGGCGGTCATCGTGGGATCCGTCTTCTTTTTGAGCTGGACGGCCATTTCGCTGCCGGCAACCATGGGACTGGTTGCCCAGGTGCTTCCCAAAAACAGACGCACCATGGGAGTCACCATGCACTCTCTGGTGCGCCGCTTCCCGATGGCCCTGGGTCCGCTCGTGGGTGGAGTCTGCATCGACATCTGGGGCCGTGTGACCGGCATCCGTATTGCCTTCATCGGGGCCCTGGCCATGGCCGTGGTCGCTGCTATCGTGCAGCAGATCCTGATTAAAGAGGATGCCAGCGACCAAGAGGTTCAAACCACAAAATCGCAAGCAGAGAAAAACCCCTTCCGGCTGCTCCGGGAAATGACCCCCGAGCTGCGCAATCTGCTCATCTCCGATATCCTCATCCGTTTTTGCGAGCAGATTCCTTACGCTTTCGTGGTCCTCTGGTGCATGGAGGTGGTCACCATGCCTGTGACCGGCCTCCAGTTTGGTCTTCTGACCACGGTGGAAATGGCCACCGCCCTGTTGATCTATATACCGGTCGCCTACCTTGCCGATCGAGGACACAAGAAGCCCTTCGTCCAGATCACCTTCGTGTTCTTTACCCTGTTTCCCCTGGTGCTCATGTTCTGCCAATCGTTCTGGCCACTGGCGGGAGCATTCGTTCTTCGTGGGCTCAAGGAGTTTGGCGAACCCACTCGCAAGGCACTCATCATGGACCTGGCTCCGGAGAACCGTAAAGCCGGAATGTTCGGGCTCTATTATCTGCTGCGGGACCTGGTTGTCTCAGTGGCAGCCTTTGGCGGAGCCTATCTCTGGATCATCGGTCCTGAAGTGAACCTGTGGGTGGCTTTCGGCTTCGGCGTGCTGGGCACTTGCTGGTTCACCTGGAAGGGCCGAGACCTGTCTGACCTCCGGACGCAGTAAGTGAATGTCGGTGCTTCTGCCACCTGGTAGCGAGAACTGATGAATCATCCGAGCCGATCAGATCGGTCTTGCTATCACCAATAGAATGTTTTTCAGCTTCGGAACGAGTAGACAAATCAAACGTACAACTACGGCTCCAAGAAGGCCCCTCACTCCTCCAGGAGAAACCTTGCCTGGAAAGATAATCTGCCTGTCGCAAACTTGATAGCCTGCCTTCTCTAGCAATTCTTGAAGTTCATCCATACAAAAGAGACGGTGGTGTCCATAGAGATAAGAGTTTCCGCTCACCATCACTGGACTTTGATAAGTCAGCCTATCTCCCTGACCAAGAAAACGCTTGATCCGGTTGACGGCGGAGAGGGAATTGGGGGTAGTCACGATCAACATTCCGTCTTCTTTCAATACACGACGGGCCTTTTCGAGGGACCCAACCGGATCAGAAGTGAAGTGTTCAATCACTTCACCCAGCACCACAACATCAAAGCTTTCATCTTGAAACGGCAATTCGTGAACTTCCATATTGAGCATCAACAAGGGAATCGCGAATTGGCGGCAGACTTCCTCCGCCACTTCTCCGTAAAAGAAATCGAGAGCAAAAACTCGGTGGCCTGCTTTCTTCATAGCTGCCGCCAGGAATCCATAACCCACTCCAATGTCAAGAATTGTGAGCGGCCCCTTTCCGGACAGGCTCTTCAGGATCTTTTGATAGCGGACAACGTGTCGTCGAAAGTAATACCGGCCCCGGGGAATTTGAGTAGCGATGTTTCTTAGATTGATGTCCACCACATTTTCAATGTTATGAGTCATTTGAGTTGAAAAGCAAGATCAAGTGACGCGTTTATAAGGACATCCTACCCGTCGCCCGGGTGCCGCAGGAAGGGCCAAGACCTGTCTCACCTCTCCCCCACCCCGTAATCGCCGTCACCAACTCAGAGGAACACCCGACAGTAGAATCAACATCGAGATGTGGACCTTGAAGACATACCCCGAGACAGACCCGGCGAAGCGCTCCAACTATTGGGCGAAGTGCTTGACCGCTCTCTTGCTGTTCACAGCCACCCCCGTGGCCTTGGGCCTTGCCCAGGGGACAGAGGCCGAGCCGCAGGAAGAATTGCCTGATGAGGGAGCGCTGGAAAAGATCGAAGAGGCGACGCGCTTCCTGGAAAACATCACACGGAGTTGGAAGGGTTTCCGTTTTGCACCTGGAGATTTTCCTGCGGGTGCCGGCTTTGTCTACGGTGTCGGCTACACCCCTTGGAGGCCGGATGGCCTGGCGAGCGACGCGGAATTGCCCAACCGGGCCAATGTTGACCTGGTGGCTTCCTATAGCACGCGTCAGTATTACCAGGTCGGTTTCGACCTGACCCTGCGTGACCTCGGTGGTGTCCCTTTAAGCCTGGCCTTTCAGGTCAAGGCCAACGAACTCCCCCAGGAGGACTTTTTCGGCTTCGGTCCAGCGAGCCTTGAGCAGGACCGGACAAACTACCTCATGAGATCCCTGGAGGTTGGAGCAGGGCTTCAATTCAGGCCTTTCAAAGGATGGAGTTTAGGAGGAGGCATGACTCATTTGAGTCCCCGTATCGGCTCGGGCAGGGACGATCGTTTTCCCTCCACCGAAGAGCTCTTCGATGAGACCACCATTCCCGGATTCCAAACGCAGCCGGATTTCTGGCGCTACCACGGATCTTTGGGTTACGACTACCGGGACCAACCATCCAATCCCCGGGTGGGTGGATTTTACGGGGGACGCTTATCCAGCTTCCGGGACCGGGATCTGGACACCTATCACTTTCGCCACTTCGAGGGAGATTTACAGCAATATCTCCCCCTCCCTAAAAGCTCTGTGATCGCTCTGCGCCTCAACCTGGTGATGACTGATTTCAGCACCGGAAACGCCGTACCGTTCTACTACATGCCGACGCTGGGAGGCGGGGAGAAGCTGCGCGGTTTCCGGGAATTTAGATTCCGTGACCTCAACAGCCTGCTCCTGACCGCCGAGTACCGATGGCAGGCCTGGCCCTCCTTCAACATGACCCTGTTTGTGGATGCGGGCAAGGTCACCTTCGATCACGCCGATCTAAATTTCAGGGATCTGGAAACCTCCTACGGTATCGGATTTCGCTTCTATAGCCCCGAGGCTCTCCTGCTACGACTGGACCTGGCCTTCAGTCGGGAGGGATTCATTCCTCTCTTCAGGTACATCCATGTTTTCTGAGGCCACCTGGCCGCTGAATCGCCGGACGTTGAGAATTCCATTCCAGGGGGCGATGGCGATGGAAACGTTGCCCAAACACTTGGCCTGGCAGGCCAGACGGATGGGGGGATGAGTTTCCTGCTCGGAGTTGCCAAAGTCGTAGCCGAAGTACTTCAAGCGCTCCTTTTCGAACGGACTGATTTCAGACAACTTTTCCTTCCCGCCGAGAACACCAATCCAGCAGGTTCCACAGTTTGCGACACGGCATTGGAAAGGAATCGGTCCTCCTATTCGTCGCGGATCGATCGACTGATAGTCTCTCTCATCCTTCCCGGCCGCCATGGAAAGATCCTGTCCATGAATGGCCTGGAAACAGGCTGATTTATCCTGCTCGTTGAAGGTGACCGTGTACCTGGCATCCACGGTACGCAGAAAGCCCAGGAGCCCTCCCCTTTTTCTGGAGCGGGCTCTTAACACCCGCTCGGGAGAGGATTTTCTTTGAGGAGGGTTCACAGAAGTCGCGGAAAAAGCGCCCGTCCCGATCTGTTGCAGGACCATGAGGGCGACGGCCGTGATCCCGATGACAAGAGACTCAGCAACCCGAAGCTTTGAAGCAATCTTTTGTGCGATGGCCTGGATCTGATCGGTCAGGCTGCCCTCACCGGATATCGAACTCTCGGCATGGGCGCAAACCACCTCGTGAACCTCAGACCAGTATCGAGAGCCGTACAGGAAGTCGAGTGAGGAATCGAGCTGTTTCTCGAGCCGGTAGCCACCCCTGAGTTCCAGCTTCTGAACCGTTTGCGCGAGATCGTCGGACTCCTGGACAATCTGATGGAGACGCAAGGGCCAAAAGGAAAACCAAATGCGGGTGGCATCCTGATCGACCGGGTGCACCAACGGCAGGAGAATATCCAGGGCCTCGCTCCACGATTTGTCATCCTGCTGAGCAAGAAAAGACTCGAAAGCGTTTTGTTTTTGAACAGCGTCCATAATCTTTACCTAAGTGTCTCGTTCCATAAATACGGTGATGTTTGTGGCGAGCGCGACGGCGTCGAGTTCGCGAAGCGACGACGACGCGATGCAGTGTGCATCGTGGAGGAGGAGCGACAAAGAAATCGATGCCGTCCCGCCGCCACCCTTCGGGCTGATGGAGGTTGCGGACGATCTCTGT
>JACZQQ010000025.1 GCA_022545645.1 Acidobacteriota bacterium
CGACCTGGTGGTGCTCGATCGGGACTATATGAGCATTCCCGAAGAGGACATCTCTGAGACCCAATCTCTCATGACCCTGCTCGGTGGGGAAATCATTTTTCTGCACTCCGACTTTTCCAGGGAGCACAACCTAAGACCCGAGGGCACACTGATCTCGACCTTGGAGGAACTCCGAAAGCGTCGGTGAGAGGAACCCACTTCGCTCACCTTCCCCTGTGGAGAGTTCACGAGCAGGGGACAGAAGTCATTTCGTGCCAGATACCCTTCCCTTGACTCCCTGAATTGACGCCCTCCTCGTGGATTGGTGATACTGAAGAAAGGCCTATGAATAGACCACTTACACGATTTTATCCGCTCATGGTTTCTCTTTTTGGAGTCCTGGTGCTGGTCATTCTCCCCCTGGCGGCCCAGGAAAACTGGCCCGCCGCCATCCAAGCGCTGGAGAAGCAGGTCCGTTCCAACCGGGGAGATGAGAACGCACGCAATCAGCTGGCGATTGCCCACAATAATTATGCCATGGTCCTGGGCAATGAGAAGAAATGGGAAGAAGCCACCCGCCAGATGGAGGAAGCGCTTCGCTTGGACCGCCAGAATGCCCGTTTCAAAGAGAACCTCAGCCTGGTCCATCTCAACCATGCTTATCAACTTTATCAGGAACCGAACAGCACCCATTCGTATCAAAGTTACCGTCACCTGAAAGCCAAGGGACTGGTGGAGAAGGCCTTGCGTTTGAACTCCAAGCTGGCTCCAGCCTATGTCCTGCTGGGAGACATCGAATACGACAACCAACAGCTTCCCAAGGCCGAACTGGCCTGGCAGAAAGCCCAAAGGCTGGATCCCGCCATCAATGGCCTGGCCAGTCGATTGGACCGAGTGGGCCGCGAATCCAAGGTGGAATCGAAGATGAAGAGTGTAGGGGACGTCTATTTCAACCTGCGTTACGACGATTCAGTCAAACAGTCGTCAGGATTTGACATCCGTAGAGTCTTGCGAGAGGCACGGCAGGACGTGGGGCGCGACTTCCGATACCGCCCCCAACATAAGATTGTGGTTCTGCTCTACAGCAAGGAGGCCTTTCGAAAAGTTCGAGAAAGTGCGCCAGAGTGGGCCTCGGGGATCTACGACGGGAAGATCCGTATTCCCATGCCGGAAAGTCAGCAAGACCTTCGCTCTGTGAAGAAGACCATTGTTCACGAATACACCCATGCGGTGGTCCACGAACTCTCTGGAGGCCGAATTCCCCACTGGTTCAACGAAGGACTGGCTGAGTACCAAGCGGCCAAATACGCCAAAACCAGCAAGCCTGCGAGTTCACTCAAGCAGGCTCTGGACGCCGATGAGCTTGTGCCCTGGAGCCAGGTCGAGAGTCTCTTCCGCGGTCGCTCCATTGACCAGGTGAGGTTGGGCTACGATCAGTCCCACTCGGTGGTGGCCTATCTGGTCCAGCGCTATGGTTTCTGGCATATGCCTCGATTGCTCAAGCAGGTATCGCAAGGAGTTTCCTTCGAAGAAGCCCTCGAAAAGGAATTCAAATCCCCCGCCAAGCGCCTGGAGAAGGATTGGAAGCGTTGGCTGCCCCGGTTCTTTTAGCCGGGATGATCAGGTCACTGACTCAAGCGTCTGTACTTTGCCGGCAATTCGGGAACGACCGTGGGATCGGAGCCCAGTTCAAGAAGCAGTTTCGCCGTACTGGGGTGGGGGCCGGAGGGCTTCTTGTTAAAGTTCACGATGCCCGCCCCGATAATACCTTCCGCGATACTCCACGGCGTCTGCAGGAACACGTCAATCACATCCAGTGTGGCACCCCTGTCCACCAGGAACTGCACAAATTCGTCGGCTCCAACGTAGGCAGCTCCGTGCAGTGGGGTCCAACCGTTCTCGCCGACGGCATTGACGTCGGCACCCTTTTCTACCAACAGCTTGGCGATTTCCAGAGCGTCGCTGTACTCCTTTTTCGTGGGGCGGTCCATCTTGTTGGCCAGGCCCGCCGCCAACATCAGCGGCGTCACACTCTTCACGGTCCCCAGCCGCACATCGGCTCCCCCTTCGATCAGGAGACGGACGAGGCCAAGATCGGCTGCTGCGCTGGCCAGCACAAGCGGAGTGGAGCCGGCCGTACCCACCATGGAGCCACCTCCGACACCCCTTAAACGGCCTCCTACGGTTCGAGCGTTCGGATTGGCCCCATGGGCCAGGAGCGCCTTCGCCAAATTCATCATGCTGGGCCGGTATAGGTGGGAGTTGACGCCTAAGTGGGCGGGGGCGGCAGCCAGGACAGCAAATCCTTTCAGCACCAGGTAGTGCAAAGCGGTAATCCCACTGCCGTCAGCCGCGTTGGGATCCGCGCCCTCCTCCAGCAGAAATAATGAGAGCTGCTGGTGGCCGCGGGCGGTCGCTGCCACCAGGGCACTGCCCCATTGTGGCGAGGTCTCATTCACGTCCACACCCGCTGCCAGCAACGCCCGAACAGAATCCAGATCGCCCTGCTGGGCGGCAAAGAGCAAGGGCGTGAATCCACCCCTGGAACGGGCATGGACATCCGCTCCATGCTCGATCAAGGCCCGCGCGACTTGCAGGTGCTTTTGCTCCACCGCCCACATTAGAGCCGTCTGTTCCCGCCGGGTTTCCCGCCCGTTCACCTCCGCTCCGTGGGCCAGCAGCAATTTCACCACCTCAACGTTGCCGGTACGGGCGGCCGTCATGATAGCCGTCTCTCCTGTCTGTTGGACAGCGTTTGCGTTTGCCCCCGCTTTCAACAGCTTCTCGACCATAGCCGCGCTGCCGTTGGTACAGGCCAGGGAGAGCGGGGTAATGCCATAGTGATTGGCAGCGTTTAAGTCTGCGCCGGCACCCATTAGAAGTTCCGCGGTTTCCAGATCATCCCGGTGGGCCGCCCAGTGCAGTGCCGTGGTGCCGTCGGCCTGAGCTGTATTGACATCGGCATTTTGCTCCAGCAGCGAACGCACTCCCTCCCTGTCTCCCCTCTCAACCGCCTCCACCAGGTGAAGATCGCTGCTGGTTGCGGCCAGACTGGCGAGGGAGAGAAACAGGAGGAAGATCATCCACCAGGCTTTGGGACCTTTGACTTTGTGACTCATCTTCGTCTCACTTTCTACTCGCTCGGATGATGCATGGTCCGGGCTAAAGGGGCAGGAGTTCGAGCCTTCCGGTACTATCACCGAAGTTCTCCAGGGGAATCTCCAACTTGTCCAGCAGGGTCAGGAACAGGTTGGCGGTCGGCGTATCGTCCGGATAGCGGAGGTGATGACCCCCTTTGATCTGGCCAGCTCCCCCGCCCACCAGCAGAATGGGCAGATCGTTGTGAACATGGAGGTTGCCGTCACTCAAGGAACTGCCGTAGACAATAATGGAATGGTCCAGCAGGGAGCCATCCCCATCAGGAGTTGATCGCATTTTCTCCAGAAAATAGGCGAACATCTGACTGTGAAGGATGTCGATCTGGAGCACCTGTGCGACTTTCACGGGATTGTTCTGATGGTGCGACAACGGGTGGTAGGAGTCCTGAATACCGAGTTCGTTGTAAACGCGGGTGTTCTGCTCGCGACCCATCATGAAGGTAATGACGCGGGTCATGTCGGTCTGGTAGGCCAGTACCTGCAGATCCATCATGAGTTTGCAGTGTGCTGTAAAGGTAGAGGGGATACCCACCGGTCGTTCCACGGAGGGCAGCTCACGGTCAGGCTGTTGCTCGGCGATCTGGATGCGGCGTTCGATATCACGGATAGAATCGAGATACTGGGTGAGTTTGGCGCGGTCCTTGGAGCCGAGCCGTTTCACAAGACGAGAGACATCCTGGGTCACCAGGTCGAGAATGCTACGGTCCTTCCCCATTCGGGCACGCAGCTGGGCTGGGTCGGTCGTGTCACTGTCGCCGAACAACCGTTCGAATACCGCGCGCGGTTTGTTCTCCATGGGTACCGGGGTGGTGGGGTTGCTCCAACAGAGCGTATTGCTGTAGGCGCAGCTATAGCCGGTGTCGCAGGTTCCCACCACCTCGGTGGAGTCCAGGGCTAGCTCGAGTGAGGCCAGTTGAGTGTGTTTGCCGAATTCCCTGGCCACGATCTGGTCGATCGAGGTACCCGCGCGAAGGTCGGCGCCTTCCGTTTTCTTGGGGTGAACGGCCGTCAGGAAGGTGGCGCTGGCGCGGGCATGTTCTCCCGGGCCTTCGCCTTCCAGCGCCCAACCCGTATTGTGGGCCAGTCCGCTCAGCACCAGCATGTCATCCCGAAATGGAGCCAGGGGCTCCATAATTTTGGTCAACTCGTACTGGGAGCCCAGCACCTTGGGAGTCCACTGGTTCATGATCATCCCGTTGGGAACATAGACAAAGGACAGGCGGGTTGGCGATTGGGCCGCTGTTGTGGAGGCGGCCGCCAATGCCGGAACCATTGAGTTCAGCAGCGGCAAAGCCATGGAGGCACCGATACCGCGTAAAAAGGTGCGGCGAGGTAGGGCTTTCTTGGTGATGATCATGGCTCTTCTGACCTCCTCATCTGAAATGGCGTGCTCTTGACGATGCCCATAATCAGCGACGACCAGCGGTAATCACTGGGAGCAGCCTCCCGCATGATCGAGCGAATGGCCGGAGCATCGTAATACTCAGTTCCTCGACCCAGGGCGTAGGTCAGGAGTTTTTCGGTGACGGTTCTAACGAAGTCCTGGCGGCGGCTCAGCAACACCTCGCGGAGTCCGGAGGCGCCCTCAAACTGGGTCCCGTCAGGGAGAACCCCCGACGCATCGATTGGAAGGCCCGCCTCAGTGGCCCGCCACCTACCGATCGCATCGAAGTTCTCCAGGGCGAAGCCCAACGGGTCCATGCGGGCATGGCAACTGGCGCAGGCAGGATTCACACGGTGTTCCTCCATACGCTGGCGCATGGTGATAGGCTTGCCATCCCGGGTTGCTTCCTTCAACTCTGGAACGTCGGCTGGGGGCGGTGGAGGTGGTGTGCCCAGGATGTTTTCCAATACCCACTTGCCACGCAAAACCGGGGAGGTCCGGTTGGCATACGACGTGGCCGTCAGAATACTCCCTTTGCCCAACAATCCTCTCCGTTGCTCATTGTCCAGCGTCACCCGCCGAAGGTGGTTGCCGTAAACGTTGGGAATACCGTAGTGCCGGGCCAGACGTTCGTTCAGGAAGGTGTAGTCGGCATCCAATAAATCCACCACACTGCGGTCCTCACGCAACATACTTTCAAAGAAAAGCTCGGTTTCCCGCTGGAGTGCCTCCCGGAGATTCTCGTCGAATTCGGGGAACTCTCCCAAATCGGGCGCAACCGTCGCCATATTGCGTAGATACAGCCACTGTCCGGCGAAATTGCTGACCAGAGCTCGGGAGCGGGAATCGGCAAGCATGCGCCGCACCTGTTTTTCCAGCACCACTGAATCTTTGAGTTGCCCGTTGGCGGCCACATCCAGAAGCGGGTCGTCAGGTATGCTGCTCCAGAGAAAAAAGGACAACCGGGAGGCCAACTCCAGATCGCTGATGGGATAGGCGGTACCCGGCTCTACATTCTCCGGGTCCTGTTCGATGCGAAAGAGAAACTCCGGGGAAACCAGGATTCTTTGCAGCGCCCATTCAATTCCTGCCTCGAACCCCTCCTCGCTCCGGCCGGTATGGTAGGGAACGAGCAGGTTCGGTATTTCATCATCCGCAATCGGTCGACGATAGGCCCGGCGTGCCAGGGTGGAGATGATCTTCCTGGCGCAGGGTTCCTCATCCTGACTGTTGGTCGGATGGCAAACAAAGATTTGATTCCGGCTGGGCGTCTCCCCCGGCCCTTGTGGATCGTAGGGCCCACTGATGGTTACACGGCCCACGCCAGGTTCCTCACGCTCCAGGCTGGCAAAGGTCGGTTGAATCATCTGTTCACGTGCCCAGGTTTCCTTCAGTAACGAGACCCCGACCAGGTGGGGACCGGCGGTTACCGGTATGCGGACTTCCAAATGCGCATCCGGTGCCTCCTCCCCCACCGGAGAGGTTCGTGGCGCGTTGATGCCGACGCCGCCAACCGTGAATTGTCCCACCTTTTGGCGATCCAGGTGGATGTCGAGCTGGTGCTGCTCGGCCATTCCGAGAACAGTAGAGCCGTCATAGCTGGTTTTCAGGTGGACCTTGATGAGATAGTCCCCATCGAGAGGGAAAAAATGGCGAATAGCGATTCCACCCCGCGAACCAAACGGCAGATCCTCGCTGGTGCGGTCCTCCTGACCCAGAAACCTGGGAACATCATAGGTCTGCGAGTCGGGGCGTCCTGTGTGATCGCCGATGGCGAGACGACTGATCTTCCGTGCCGCTGACATGTATCTTTCCAGCAGCATGGGCGATACCGAGAGGACGTCCCCAATATTGTCGAAGCCATAGCCCGAATCGTCGGCGGGAAGAAGCGACGTTCCGTCGATCTCCAATGCCAGCAAATCGCGAATAGCGTTGGTGTATTCGGCACGGTTGAGGCGATGGAGGACGGGCCTGCCGGGGTTGGGGGTGGCGCCATCCAGTTCCGCTTCCAGGTAGTTGGCCAAGGAGTCGTAGGTGGCCTCATCCGGCCGAGGCATGCCGGCAGGAGGCATGGCCCGGCCTCGAAGTTTGCGCAGCACCTTCTCCCACACGGGCGCTCCTTCGCTGACCTGCTCGATGTCCATCTTGTCGAGCGCCAGTCCGGCCGTAAGGGCTTGTTCGTTGTGGCAGACGACGCAGTAGCGATCCAGGACCGCCCGTTGGGCGGAGGCATGTGCTGGAACTGGACTCAAAGACTGCGACTTGACTACCTGCAGTGAGCCCACCCCGACCAAGGCGATTCCAGTCCAGCCCAAGAGGGTTCTTAGCATGGCAGTCAACCTCAGAATTTTGAACTTTCAGGTGACTGATGGTGAAAGCTGACGCAAAGGACCATGGTTAACTCAATATACTGGCAATATTGGACATCAAGCCGACATCTTTCTCAAATCTTAACATGATGGGTTGTGAAAATCGCTCAAACTACATTAAAAAAGCCGCTTTTCAGCGGCCAATCAGGAAAGCTTCTTGGTTGCGGGGGAGGGATTTGAACCCTCGACCTTTGGGTTATGAGCCCAACGAGCTACCAGACTGCTCCACCCCGCGAAGTTATGCTAAGAGGATACTGCGAACCTGTCAAGTTGGGGTCGTCAAGGATTGGCGCTCCCAGGTGTTCCGCCTGGGTTAGGCATAATTCCGGCTAAGGACTGTCCTGCTCCACATCCTGCACACAGCGGAAGCTAATGCCATACTGGGAGTCGGCTGCATAGCCGCTGCGACTGTAGAGGCCCATGGTTCTCCCTTTCACGTTATAGGAACCGCCACGGACCGCGATGTAATCACTTCGAAAGGAATCGTCCCGACGAGCTGGACTGTCGGGATAGGGGGCCAGTTCCTCGCTCGTCCACTCCTGGGCGTTGCCCACCATGTCGTAAACACCATAGGCACTCTTATCCGCCTCCATTTCTCCCACCTCCATCGTATTGCGCATGCCCATCTCCGAGGAATTGGAGCTTCTGGCATCCCAGAGATCACCCCAGGAATACCTGTAGGCATCCGGACCACGAGCAGCCTTCTCCCACTCAGCTTCCGTCGGCAAGCGCTTGCCAGCCCACTCACAATAGGCCTTGGCGTCTTCCCAGGTCACATTGCTCACGGGATGGTCTTCCTTACCAATACTGTAGAACTGGCGCCAATTGCCTTCCGGTCGAAAGTCCACCTCAGTGATGAACTTGATCCACTCGCCGTGTGTCACTTCATAGACATCGATAGAGTAGGCCGGCAGGTCAACGGTATGTGCAGGCACCGCCACTTCAGGGGGAGCCTGTTGGTCCGTCCCCATGGTGAACTCACCCGCTGGAATGAGCACGCTTTCACCCGGCTTGGGCCTGACGATCTCCGGCTCGACAGCGATCGCCTCATCGGCGGGGGCCTCCGCTTCACCACAGCCTAGCCACGTACCATAGCTGAGCAGGACCACAGATGCGAGGAAGAATGTTTTATTTGTCATGGCTTTTTTTATAGCACTCCGTGATCCCAGGCACCAGCAAAATCGACACGAAACAGGGGATTCCGAAATTGCCTACAGATAATGTTTTTTTACCCAATCCAGGGTTTCCTCTTTGGAGGACAGCTTACCCTCCAATTGGAAGTCCTCGATAGCACTCAAGATCTCGGAAAAGAGGGGTCCCGGTTCCAGGCCCAGGCGGATCAGATCATGGCCATTAATGAGGGGCTTGGGCCGCATCGCCTCTTGGCTCAGTTCCTCCAGTTTCTCCTGGCAAAAGTGGTAGCTGGAGAGTTTCCCATGACTGGCCAGTGAGTCCAGGCGGTGAAGTTCGAGGTGGTCACTAAAATTGGGTTTACGGAGGAAACGCTTCAGGGTACTTTCCCGCATTTCCTGAACGTGGATGAAGCGCAGATGATCCTTGACCACATCAACCACCTCTTCGATCTGCTGGTTGGAAATCCGCAACCTTCGACAGATCTCTTCGGCCATCTTGGCTCCGAGATCGGCATGACCATCAAAGCGAATTCGCTCCTTGATGGTGAAGGTGGGAGGCTTGCCCACGTCGTGAAGCAAAATCTCCAGAGCGAGGGTCTCACTGCGTTCCTGGGAGAGCTCGAACATCAGACAGGTGTGCACGAAGACATCGCCTTCCGGATGGAACTGTGGGGGTTGCTGGACGCCTTGCATGGCCGCAATTTCAGGTAGGATGACTTCCAGAATTCCCGAATCAGACATCAACTTCAGTCCGCGAGAGGGATCGGGTCCGGTGAGAATCTTCAACACCTCGTCCCGGATTCGCTCCCAACTCACCTGGGTGAGTTGGGAGGCATGTTCTTTCACTTGTTGGTAGGTCTGCTGTTCGATCTCAAAATCAAGCTGGCAGGCGAAGCGCAGGGCCCGCAGTAGGCGCAGTTTATCCTCCTGGAATCGAGATTGGGGAGGACCTACAGTGCGAATCAACTTGCGCTCGAGATCCTCTCTCCCCTTGAGGTAGTCGATGACTTCTTCAGTGAAGGGATTGAAGAAAAGTGCGTTAACCGTGAAGTCGCGACGCTCGACATCGTGCCGGGCATCGGTGAAACTCACCCGGGTGGGATGACGACCATCCACATAGTCCGCTTCCTTCCGGAAAGTCGTCACCTCGAAATTGTTGGTGTCCTGCACCACCACGATCACCCCGAATTGTTTGCCCACGGGGATCGTCTTGGGGAACAACTGCTCAATTTCCTGTGGGGAAGCTGAGGTGGCAATATCAATCTCAGAGATGCTCTTCTCAAGGAGCAGGTCCCGAACGGCACCTCCGGCAAAATAGGCATCATGCCCCTGATCGTGAAGGGTCTTGAGGATGGCTAGAGCGCCCTTTAACAGATGGGGATCAACCCGTTCTTGCAGGGACATCCGGTGACCGCAGAGCTTTCTATAATTCCAACTTGTTCAGTTGTTGGGTCCAACTCAGGTCGGGGAAGTCGCGATTGCACCAATCACGATAGAAGTTGAACTTGTCTTCCTGTCCCAGGTGATAGTAACTCAGCGTCAAATTGGGGAGCATGATTTCTATGTTATGAAACTGATGGGAAAGCTTGAGTGTCTTTTCACCCGCTTCAACAGCTTCTTGATGCCGACCCAAGGCCTGATAATTATTGGTCAGATAGCTTTGAATTTCAGCTTGTTCTTCTTTGTCCTCTATGGGTTCCTGTAGAGCCTTTTCAACAAATTCAATCGATTTTTCGTGTTCTTTCAGATGGTAATAGCAATAAGCCGTTTCGATATAAAGCCAAGACAGAGGTTCTTTGTCGGGTTCCAGCTCCTTGAGTTCCAGCAACTTGAGATAGGAATTCAGGGCCATTCGGTAATCGAGCAGCCGCTGGTGACACAGTCCAATACTGAAGTAGACGTCGTCTTTCCGTTCGAAACCGGGATCCACCTCTAAAACCCGGCCAAAGTATTCCTGGGCCTCCTTGTACTCACCCAGCTCGTAAAGGTTGGAACCGAGCTTGTCAAAGATGTAGGCGATTTCAGGATCATTGTTGCTGATGAGGGAGATCGCTTGAGTGTTGTATTTCACGGAGTTGCGCAAATCGCCCTTCTGTTCGTAATTCCGGCTCATCCCAGCCAGCAGCATCCATTGAGGTTCTCGATGAAGGTGGCTCAGATGCTTGAAGGCCTCAAGGCGGCATTCCAAGGAGCGATCGTTTTCATCATTGTACTCATAGAGAGAACCTAAAAAGTAATGGATCAGTCCGCTGATTTCCGGGTCGAAGTCTTCCTCATCGGAGCGAAGCATATTTTTTGCGCCCAGAAGCGCCTTGTGGGCCTCCTGATCTTTTTTCAAGAAAAAATAACAAATGCCTTCCATGCCTTGAAAGTAGGCTCGAGGATTGCCCTCAGGAGCCAGTTTTTCAGCTTCCCCGTAGTAGGCGACGGCTTCCTGGTATTCGTCCTGGTCGTAATAGCAGGCCGCAATCTCGTCCAGAACCTCCAATTTTTCCTTGGCTCCCTGGGCGGCTATCAATTTTTCTTTGAGTTGTTTAACATCCATCCTGAAGGGCTAGAGTAGCATCTTCAAATGGGATGGTCTAATGCGCTTGAGCATGGTTTTCGTACTGTTGCTGTGCCAGCTGAGCCTGAGTCTGATCTGGCTTCTCCAGCCGGAACGGAGAAGCGCATATGAGCAATTTGTTCCCCAGGATGTTCTCGGTTTGATGGTCCTGACCCACCCTCCCACCCGTCTTGATTTTCTGGAGCATTCGAGTGTGGGGCGCTGGTTTGACCTGGTCGCACAAGATCTTGAAGAAAGAATCCCCGATGAAGTGAGAGAACAGGTGGTCTCCCTGTTCAGGGATGAGCTTGAAAGTGTGTGGCTCTTGATCCACCATCTTGAAGGCCGGCCCGAGGGTTCCTGGCGAATTCATTTTACCGGCCTGCTCAAGCCTCGACCCCTGCAGAGGCGGGCACTTGAACTTCGCATCGAGCAGGTGGTCAAGGACGTTTTCGGAGCTGTTCAGACCTCAGAACATCAGAGTGTCCGAATCTACAGGGGAAGAAAACCCGGTCAGGTTATTTACCAAGTGCAAATGCCTGATTTTCTCCTCGTTTCCAACAGTGAGGAAGGCTGGCAAAAGACGATGCGTACCATTGCTGGAGAAGAGGCAAGTTTGGCCGAAATGACCTCCTTCAGGAGAGTCCAAGCTCACCTTAGAATGGAGGAGGGCCTGTTCCTCTATTTCAAGGCCAACCGGATCTTTCCCTTGTTTCCGGAGTTTGGCTACCTCATCCGATGGAACCAGGAAGAGATCTCTGAGGATTATTACGAGGTGAAGTAGGAGATAAGCTTATTGCCCTCCTATTCTTCTGTCAGTTGTCAGTTGTCAGCTGTCTGCGGTTTTATCTTCTAGCTCCTGTCTCCATGATCACCTTGCCGGGTTGGAAGGTGAACGACTGAATGCCGTAGGGCATCTCGAAGGGCTGGGTCGGATCAAAGGGAGGATTGTTCTTTTTGCCCAGTGAGCTCAAGAGGTTATTGACCAATCGGGCGGGAATCGGAATGCCGCTGAGTCGAGCCTCTTGGACCCGATAGGTCGCCAGGCCCTTTTCAGCCTCCAGTGTTCCCTCAATCTCCAGGGTCTGTATTCCCTTGAGTAGAAGCCTTAGATAACCGGTCATCACGTCATCTACTGGAAATTGAAGCTCATCCACATTGACCTCAACCCGTGTCAGAAAAGTTCCCTCCTTGAGAAGCAGGACAATGCTTTCCACTGCCTTTTGATGCTGTTGGTGCAGCTGGGCGGACAGGTAGGCGTTTAACTCCTCTTCAGTGACTTGATAAGTCCTGTTGGGAACCGTGCCCTGCTCATCATTTTCTCTCAGTTCCTCCAGGATTCGGGTGACTTTGGCGACCCCAGGATCACTGGCCTGTCCTGCTTGCGGCCTGGATTCAGCGGTTAAGGACAGCCAGCCGACGATCAACAAGAGGCCCAGGATGGCTGCCCGGTGAAAATTGATTTTCATATATCCCTAGATGCCCAACCGGGACGTTTGTTTTAATCTTTCTTTCTCATGCTTTGGCTGCCAATGGATTCGAAAACTTCACCGGGAACCTCATGCACACGGGGAAAAACGTAGCGCAGCAGGATCGGGGTGATCATGGTGGTCACCAGAACCATGATCACCATGACGGAAAACATATTCGGACTAATGATGCCGCGACTCAGACCGACACCTGCAATGATCAGTCCCACCTCTCCACGACTGATCATTCCAATCCCCACCCGCAACGACTGGATATTGTCAAATCCGGTCACTCGTGCACCCAGGAAACAACCCAGAATCTTGGTCAGGATGGCCACAGAAACGATGGCCAGGAGGAAGCTGATTGCGCTGCCCAACTCCCGGGCATTGGCTTGGAGTCCGATACTCACGAAGAAAATGGGAACAAAAAGCGAGTAGGTCAGCGGCTGTATTTTTTCGTCGATTTCCTCTTTGAAGCGGGTTTGGGCAAACAGGACTCCCGCCATGTAAGAGCCGGTGATGGCCGCCAGAGAGGCTATAGATTCGGCTGCCCATGCATAGAAGAAAGCAAACACCAGTACAAAAGCCAGCAGAACCTGGCTGGCCGGAATCTTCTTGACCCGCTCACACCATTTTTCCAGGTATCTGCTTCCGATGAACCAGAAAGCCGCAAAGTAGAGAGCCATCCAAAACACAATGCCCAGGACAACTCCGATTCCAGTCGACTCGGCCGCCCCAGCGGCTCCAACGGCGGACAAAGCCGTCACCACACCGAGAATAATGATTCCCAGGACATCGTCGATCACCGCTGCCCCGAGTATGGTGGTCCCTTCTCGAGAACGTAAGACTTTCAGTTCGATGAGAGTCTGGGCGGAAATGGAAACAGAAGTTGCGGTGAGAATCGTTCCCACAAAAATGGCTTCCCAGTAAAGAGGATATCCGAAGTAATAGCTGAGAAGGGTTCCCCCCAGCAAAGGCAGGAGGATCCCTCCCATGGCGGCCCAAAAGGCAGTCTTCCCCACCTTTTTCAGTTCCTCCAGATCGGTCTCCATACCCGCTACAAACATGAGCAGGATCACCCCGATTTCTGCCAGGTCCTTGACCAGAGCTTCGAGATAAAGCGAGTTGGCTGTTTCCCCCAGTGCCACCAGTGAGCTGGATTCCTGGGCGGCATCGATCAAAGCGTCAACGGCCCCCGTAGCATGAGGGCTGGCCTGTGAAAATACACCCAGATTCAGCACATCCAAGACGGTTGGACCCAGTATCAGACCTACCGCGATTTCTCCTAAAACCGCCGGCTGACCATAGCGCACGCTGAGTGCACCGGCCACCTTGGCGGCCACGACGATCCCTCCTATCAGGAGCAGAACTTGAGGTAGATGATCCATCCGGGTTACCTGCTTATCGCTTCTTGTTCCATGTGGCCCTGAAACTCGATTGTTTCCGTCTGCATCTGCTTGAGGGCTTCCTGGACCATGGGGTTGATCTCCAATCGACTTTCGATTCGCTGAATCCCATCCAGCTTGGCTCGTGTTTCAGGATGCCGGGGAACGAACAGGGAGCAACAGTCTTCGTGAGGCAAGATGGAGATGGGAAAGGTTCCGATGCGCCGGGCCACGGCGACAATCTCTTCCTTGTCCTCTCCAATCAAGGGTTGCAAGATGGGTAGTTGGGTGGCGTCGGAAATCACACGCAGGTTTTCCAAAGTTTGGGAAGCAACCTGCCCGATGCTGTCTCCCGTGACCAGGGCATGAGCGCCTTCCCGACGAGCAATTTCTTCGGCCAATCGCATCATGAGGCGACGATAAAGGATCACCCGGGTCTCAGCCGGGGTGAAAGCCACAACCTGTCTTTGCAACTCGGCAAAAGGGATCATATAGATCTTGGAACGATATTGATATTCAGTCAGAATAGAAACCAACTGGCGCACCTTATCCAGGGACTCAGGGGTGGTGTGAGGGAGGCTGTGAAAATGAACGAAGATGGCACGACAACCCCTCTTCAGCACCTTGAAAGCGGCAACCGGTGAGTCGATTCCCCCCGACATCAAGACCACGACCTTGCCAGAGCAGGAAACAGGCAGACCGTTGACGCCTTTCAACTTGCGAAAGTACAAAAAAGCATACTCTTCGACAATGTCCACATAACAGGTGAGCTCGGGACCCTCGAGACGGACTGTCTGTCCGGACCGGGTGCGAATGACGTCTCCCAAAAGTTCGTTCATCTGCTGGGAGGAAAGAGGATACTTCTTGTTGGCTCGGCGAGAGTCAATTTTAAAGGTCTTAAACTTCCTTGGGGAGACCAGCTTCCACAAGTCTTCCTGCAGTACTTCCAGGTCTTGAACCGACCGCCAGGCGGGACAACAATAGACCAGTCCAAAGACCTTTTGTAAACGGGCACCGATTTGCTCTACGGGTGAGTCCGCAGTGAGTTTAACCAGGATTCGTCCCGAGATGCGACGGATGGAACCATAGGGTAGACCTTGTAAGGCCTTCTGCACGTTTTGACTGAGGCGCTTTTCAAAAAAAGGTCGGTTTTTCCCCTTGAGAATGATTTCGTGATAGTAGCAGACAAAGTATCGTTTCATCGGCTCAAAGTTTTCGATCCCAAGATCATGGATACACAGATTTCCAGCCAGGGTCAGCTGATCTTCTCGACCACCATGGTCACCTCTTTCACGTCGCCTTTCAATTTGTAGTAGACGTGAACATAGGCCCCCGTCTCAAAAGCACTTCCCTTGATGGAACTCGGGATGATTCGGAAGGTGATCTCCTCCTTCTTGCCCTGGATGACCAGTTCGCTCAGGGAAATGGATTGAACCGTGCCGTAGACGTCGAAGATCTTTTCCTCAATCGGCGTGTCGTTTTTCCAGAAACAACCCCACTGCAAGACCAACAGCAGCAGGCACGAGAGGTGCAGTGACCGTACCATGGGAAGAGATTGTACTGGAAAAGGGGTCTAAATTCTAAAGATGTTAAGGATGTGACTTTTCGATTTTGTCCAGGAGGTTCTTGACCCGGTGCTCGATCTGATAGCGGATCACCCGAAAGCCCTTGATCACGTCATCCAGACTTCCAGGAATTTCGGCGGGATCGGGAAGCGGCCAGTGTTCGGTCTTGATGTGGGCAGGTAAAACCGGGCAAGACTCCCTGGCATCTCCACACAGGGTCACCACGTAGTCGAATTCCTCCAGGTTTTTACTGTCCAGAGAATCGGAGGTCTGATGGGAGATGTCCAGACCTACCTCGTGCATTGCCCAAACCGCGTTGGGGTTTAATCCGGCGGGATCGATTCCAGCGCTCTCCAGCTCAATGGAGTTTCCCCCGTAAAAGCGAGCAAGTCCTTCGGCCATCTGGCTGCGGGCTGAATTTCCTGTGCAGACAAAGAGGATCCTAGGTTTTTTAGCCATGCCTAAATATGAAACTTGATTACACTAAATAATATGCGATAATAGAGTGAAACCATGTTACCTAACTCCAAAGGCTTCTGGGCCCTTCTTATCAGCGTTTCTATGTTAGCGCTTTTTTCAAGTGCTTGTCTGGAATCGCATGCGGACGTCAGGCTCTCGAAGTCAGATGAAGAAATGGCCAAGCGCGTGATCCGCAATAACGAATGTGGTTTGTGCCATACCCTGCAGGCGCGTGGTCTGAACCTGACGGGGAAAATCGGCCCCGATCTCACCGAGCAGGCCCACAGAGATCGCTCCCCTCAGTGGCTTCAAGGGCAACTCACCAACCCGGTTTCCATCCCCGATCATGAGGTTGTCCCCGGATTTGAGGGCAAGCAGAAGCTTATGCCCAAATTCAACCGGACCTCGGAGCGGGAATTGAACGCGGTGATCGAATTTCTGCGCAGCCTCAATTAAGCCGCGGATGCCGCGGATCTCACCCACATCAGCACGGATAGACCCGGATCAAACCAAAATTTCGTTTGCCCATTAGGGCTCTTTTGTTGTTACATAAGGGGCCGAAAGTGAGGATATGAGCAAATGGCGGCGAATCTAAGTTTATCAGCGATAGGTCTTGAGAATGTGGCGGAAGTGCATCGCAATCTTTCCCCTTCTCTTTTGATCGAACACACCTTGAGAAGCGGTGAGGGCGTTTTAGCGGAGTCCGGCGCTCTGCGTGTGACCACGGGCAAGAACACGGGAAGATCACCTAACGACAAGTTTGTGGTGGACGATCCCGAATTTTCCGATCAGATCTGGTGGGGAGACGTGAATCGCCCCATCCAACCGGAAGCTTTCGAACGCCTGTATCAAAAGGTGGTAGCCCACCTTCAAGATCGGCCCCTCTATGTTTTTGACGGGTTTGCTGGAGCAGACCCCGAATACCGGCTTCCCATTCGGGTGGTGAACGAGATAGCCTGGCATAATCACTTCGCACACCAGCTGTTTGTTCGCCCCAGTGAGGAGGAACTGGCAAATCATCACCCCGAGTTCACGGTTCTTTCCGCCCCCAATGTGAAAGCTGACCCGGAACAGGATGGGACCCACTCCGATGTCTTTATTCTCCTGAGCCTGGCCCGCAAGCTGATCCTGATCGGGGGGAGCCACTACGCGGGGGAAATTAAGAAGTCGATCTTTACGGTGATGAATTACCTGATGCCGCAACGGGGCGTGCTTCCCATGCACTGCTCAGCCAATATTGGGGAGCAGGGAGATGTTGCGTTGTTCTTCGGTCTATCGGGTACCGGCAAGACCACCCTTTCGGCTGATCCCAAGCGTGGCCTGATTGGAGATGATGAGCACGGTTGGTCAGATTCTGGAATCTTTAATTTTGAAGGTGGCTGCTACGCCAAGTGCATCAAGCTTTCTCCCGAGAAGGAACCCCAGATCTGGGAGGCCATTCGTTTTGGTTCGGTGATTGAAAATGTCACTTTTCACGGGCAAACCCGAAAGGTGGACTACGATAGCTCTGAAATCACAGAGAATACGCGGGTCGCCTACCCGGTTGAGTTTATTCCGGGTGCGGTCATTCCTGGAGTTGGGGGGCATCCCGAGACGGTGATTTTTCTCACCGCCGATGCCTTTGGTGTCCTGCCTCCGATTTCCCGGCTGAACCGAACCCAGGCCATGTACCACTTTATTTCCGGATACACTTCTAAAGTGGCGGGTACAGAAAAGGGAATCACGGAGCCTCAGACCACGTTTTCACCTTGTTTCGGAGCGCCTTTTCTTCCCTTGCATCCGAGCCGCTATGCCGACATGCTGGGCGAACGGATTGACAAGCATGGGGTAAACGTTTATCTGGTGAACACCGGCTGGACGGCCGGACCCTACGGAGAAGGCCACCGCATGGAGCTCCCCTACACCCGTGCCATGATTACTGCGGCCCTGAATGGTGAACTGGAAAAGGCCGATTTTCAACCCCATCCTGTTTTTCAGGTCGAGGTTCCCAAGAGCTGCCCCGAGGTACCTTCAGAAATTCTGGATCCCAAAAACACCTGGAAAGACAAGGACGCTTACGATAGAAGCGCCAACGAATTAGCCAAGCGCTTTGCGGAGAACTCTGAAAGTTTCTCAGATGTTGCCCAAGAGATTCTCACTGCCGGGCCTCGACAGTGAGGTAAAGGAAGAGAAAGGATCGGGGTCTGACCCTGACACTGTAATCCTACCTTTTCAAGGTCAGACTTCCTTTGTATGACCATGCGAGAAGCGGTGATCGTGGCAGCGGGTCGAAGTCCCGTCGGCAAGGCTTCCAAGGGGGCACTCCGGAATACTCGCCCTGACGATGTGGCTGCACAGGTGATTCTAGGCCTGCTGGAAAGAGCCAAGCCGCTGGCCCCGGATGATGTCGAGGACGTGATTCTGGGGTGCGCCATGCCGGAAGCGGAACAGGGGATGAACGTCGCTCGGATCGCTTCGCTGCGAGCTGGACTTCCCGATTCTGTCAGCGCCATGACCATTAATCGCTTCTGTGCCTCCGGTCTTCAAGCGATTGCCCTGGCCACCCATAGCATCAATAGCGGGATGAACCAGGTGGTGATCGCCGGGGGGACGGAAAGCATGAGTTTGATTCCCATGGAGGGGAACAAGTTCTCTCCCAATCCTACCCTGGTGGAGGAAGACCCCGACGTTTATCTCTCCATGGGTCTCACCGCCGAGAATCTGGTGGATCGATACGGAGTTTCTCGTGAAAAGCAAGACGATTTCTCACTCAGGAGCCATCAAAAAGCCCTGGACGCTCAAGCCTCTGGACGCTTCGAGGAGGAATTGATTTCCCTCCAGGTGACTGAGGAAGAACTGGTTCAAGGACGCAAAGAGTCGCAGGTGGTGGAGTTTGGAGCGGATGAGGGACCACGGGCGGATACTT
>JACZQQ010000193.1 GCA_022545645.1 Acidobacteriota bacterium
CAAACGCTTCGATCCCCGCCTGCACACGCGAGTTGCGGGCAAAGCCAATCACATAGCTGAGCTTCTCGCTCTCACAAAAATCGTACAGCGCGGGCGTGGCAAAGCCGCTGTCGGCTCGGATTTCAATTTGCAGTTTCTTTCCCAGCTTGCGCCGCATCTTTTTCACCAGCCGCTTTAAAACCGAGACCACGCCCGCAGCGGCTCCCCGATTCCCAGGCCGCAGCAGGGCCGTGATGAGATCTCCCGTGTCCGCATCGAAGATCAACAGGGGATGGTAGATATGCTCTCGGTAAAATCCGTGATAGAAGCTCAACTCCTGCTGTCCGTGAGTGGGATCGTCCGTACTGTCCACGTCCAGCGTAATCTTTTTCGGCTTGCTCTTTTTTCGACGCTTCAGGTAAGAGTCGCAAAACCATTCCCCGATCCGAAACAGATCTTTGCGACTCACCGAGTTTTCCAGTCGGGACAGGGTGGACTGGCAGGCCAGGTCGGGATCGCCTTCGGGCAGCCGGCTGCACACGGTCTTGAAAATCGGATCCCTGCGCAGCGAGTCGGCATCGTTGCAATCCTCATAGCCGGCCACGATCTGAAAACTCCGCTGGGTCGCCATCTCTGAGATCTCATGGCGAATGTAGCGCCCATCCCGAACGTCTCGGATACAGGCAGCGAAATCCTCCGTCAGACGCTGCTGCTGATCCAGCGCCCACACACAGACCAAACCGGCATCGGAGGAGAGCCGGCCTCCATCGAATCGAGCCACCACTTTTCTGTCAGGGTGAGATGGCAAGTTGATCGGGCAGACTGATGCATCGCTGGGCCGTGCCTCTTTGTTGTTAAGTTTTTTCATAACACCTTATATATCAAATAGTTACGGTTATTTATTGTCCCTAAACCGGCCCTTTCTTCAAAGGTTTATGCATAATCCGGGCTAGGTTCATGGCTTAGCGGCCCACTTCTTGGCTCACTTTTGCTTGCACTGTTCCACTGCAAGTCATTGATTGTAAAATGGTTAATTAGAGATTTGCACAGTTGGTACAGTTTTTTACATAGGGGGAAAGAAGTAAACTTTTTCTATATATAAATAACCATTGCTGACCCTCTGCTGTGTTTCCGTTTTGTTTCCGGTTGAGATGGCAAGTTCTGGTAAATTTTGGTAATCCGACCTGTCCTGAAACCTGCCTAAAATGGCTTGTTTTTAACGATTTGGTAAGTTTTGGTAAGGTGACGGCTGCGTCTTCACACGGCGGAGGTCACTGGTTCGAGTCCAGTATCGCCCACCAATCCTCCAAAAAAAGAGCAGGAACGATTCAGGAACCGCCCCTGCACCGCATCATCTTATCAGAAATTCCGAACGTGCTGGACCAGAACCTTCATCGTATCGGAGATCCCGCCCGGAGCCAGGAGCGTCTTGAGGCCAAGGCGCTCTTCCATCCTCTCCGAATTGAGGAGCCCTTGGGCTTCCTCCTCCATAAGGCGCTCCTCCAGGCCCCAATCCAGGAGAAACCGCCGCTGAGTCTTCAAGGGTTCGCTCTTCCAGCCCAGCTGAGAACCCGTTTGCTCCATCACCTCAAAGTTGACGTGGGAGGTGATGTCCTGGCGACCCAGGTTGAGGTAAGGGTCTGAAATCACTTCATGGCGGTGATAACAGAGGAGAGTTCCATGGGGCCGGTCCACTGAGTTATATTCTTCCCAGTCGTAGCCATAATCCACGGTCAGAACCACTCCGGAGTCGATGCGCCGATCCAAATCCTTCAGCACCTCGAGCATACGGAGATTGACTTCATACTCCCAGCCCTCTCGCCACTCCTTGAATCCGGTTCTCATGTACTCGAGGATACGAGGATCCGTGATCTCACCCTCCACCTCCGAGATCTCATCACCGACAGAGACGTAAATCTCTCTCACCTCCGATCCTCGAACCCGCACACGATGCACCGGAAGGGCGTCGAAAAATTCATTGGAGAAGACAATCCCCTGAATTCGCTCCGGTAGATCCACACCCACTTCCACCGGAAAGTACTCCACGCCATCAAATATTTCGGGATATCCGTCCTTCAGCCTTCCCAGGATGTCCCGACCCAGAAAACCCTCTCCCACACCCAATTCCACCAGATGAAAGGGCCTGGGCCGGGCAAGCAACTCGAAGTAGTGAACGAAGGCGCTGACCAGGCTGTGAGCAAAGAGCGGATGAGTGGAAGGAGAAGTATAGTAGTCTCCCTGGGGACCGAAAATCGTTTCCTTGGTCGTGTAATAACCCTGGCCTGGGTCGTACAGACAAAAGTCCATAAAACGTTCGAAGGTGATCTTCTGATTTTTCCAGGGAAGAACTACAGAGGACAAACTCAAAATAAGTGTCCGGTCACCGACCAAAAGACGAGAGAACCCAGAACAACAAACTCACGAATTAAGCCCCTCCAACAAGTCCCGTGAACTAAAAAAGAACCCGATCTCAAAGCGGGCGGACTCGGGGCTATCACTCCCGTGAGCCGCATTGCGTTCGATGCTTTCGCCGAAGCGCTGGCGAATCGTTCCCTCCTCAGCCTTGGAGGGATCGGTTGCACCCATGGTTTCACGCCACACAGTGAGGGCTTTCTCCCCCTGCAGGACCATCACGAATAGGGGTCCCTCGGTCATGAATCGAATCAGGCTCTCGAAGAAATCTCTATCCCGATGAACGTAGTAAAAACTCTCGACTTCCTTTCTGGTCAGGTGAAGCAACTGAGCCGCTACCAGGGACAATTGCTTTTCTGCAGCCATGGCAATGATCGGACCGACCAGGTTCCTGCTGAATGCATCGGGCTTGATGATGGCCAACGTTTGTTCCTGCAACTTTACTCCCTATGCACTCTTCTGTGCGAAAACGTCCTGCATGGCGGAACCGATTTCAGCGGGACTCTCCACCACGTGGATTCCACATTGCCTCATTTTCTCGATCTTCTCCGCCGCAGTCCCCTGGCCCTGTGAAATGATGGCTCCGGCATGTCCCATACGTCTGCCGGGCGGCGCGGTCTGGCCTGCAATAAAGCCCACAACGGGTTTCTTGAAGTGAGCCTTGATGTACTCGGCGGCTTCCTCCTCAGCCGTTCCGCCGATCTCCCCGATCATCACCACAGCCTCGGTGGCCGGGTCTTCCTGGAAAGCCGTCAGGGCATCGATGAAACCGGTGCCAACGATGGGATCACCTCCAATGCCGATGCAGGTGCTCTGACCGATGTCGCGAGAACTCAACTGCTGGACCGCCTCATAGGTCAAGGTCCCGCTTCTGGAAATGCATCCCACTGAACCCTCCTTGTGAATCGGCCCCGGCATGATTCCAATCTTGCATTTTCCCGGAGAGATGAGGCCGGGACAATTGGGTCCAATGAGCCGGCTTTTGCTTCCCCGCATGAAGTGAGTCACCCTCACCATGTCCAGGACCGGAACTCCCTCGGTAATACAGATAACTAACGGGATCTCAGCATCCACCGCTTCCATGATGGCATCGGCGGCAAAGGGCGCCGGCACCAGAATCATGCTGGCGTTGGCACCTTCCTTCTCCACGGCCTCTTGCACCGTATCGAAAACGGGCACACCGTCCTGCTTCATGCCCCCTTTGCCGGGAGTGACGCCGGCGACGACCTGAGTTCCGTATTGGCGGCACTGGGCAGCGTGAAAGCTTCCCTCCCGGCCGGTGATTCCCTGAACCACCACCTTGGTGTTTTCATCAATCCAAATGGCCACAATTGTTCTCCAGGATTATACCGCTTGAACGACTTTGTGGGCGGCATCGGCCATGTCCGTCGCCACCAGAAAGTCGAGACCGGAGTCCTTCAAAATCTCACGCCCTTTTTCCACGTTGGTCCCTTCCAGACGAACCACCACCGGAACCTTGACTCCCTCTTCCTTGACTGCCTGAACCACGCCCTCAGCCACCACATCGCAGCGCACGATTCCTCCAAAGATATTGATCAACACGGCTTTTAGATTCTCATCCAAAAGCAGAATCCTGAAAGCATTCTTGACCTGTTCCAGGTTGGCGCCCCCTCCAACATCCAGAAAGTTGGCTGGACTTCCACCCGCCATCTTAATGATGTCCATGGTCGCCATGGCCAGCCCGGCTCCATTGACCATGCAACCCACGTCGCCATCCAGCTTGATGTAGCTGAGCCGATGACGCGAGGCCTCGATCTCCGTGGGATCCTCTTCCGAAAGATCACGCATCTCGACAATCTCAGGGTGGCGATCGAGGGCGTTGTCATCGAAGCTCATCTTGGCATCCAGCGCGTAAAGTTCGCCCTCCTCGGTGAGCACCAGAGGATTCACTTCAACCATTGAGGCATCCGTCTCTTCAAATGCCCGATAAAGAGCACTCATCAGGCGAGAGGCCTTGCCCACCGTCTTGGCATTCAGACCCAGCCCGAATGCGATTTTCCGGGCCTGGAAGGACTGCCAGCCGATGCCCGGCTGAATAGTTTCCTTGAGAATAAGGTCAGGACTTGTGCGAGCCACTTCCTCGATCTCGACTCCCCCTTCCCGGCTGGCCATAAAAACCAGTTTCTGTTGACTTCGGTCGATCACAATCCCCAGATAAAACTCCCTCTGAATATTGAGGCCCTCTTCAATCAAAACACGCTGGACCACTTTTCCTTCGTCTCCCGTTTGGGGCGTCACCAGCTTGGATCCAATCAACTTGCCTGCAATCTCTTTCGCCTCTTCCGGGTTCTTGGCAATCTTGATTCCACCCCCCTTGCCTCGACCTCCGGCGTGAATCTGGGCTTTGACGGCCACCGTTCCACCCAACTTCTTGGCGATTTCAAAGGCTTCCGGAGGATTGTTGGCGACCTTACCCTCAGGAACTTTGACCCCGTACTGGGTCAAGATCTGCTTGGCTTGATACTCGTGGATTTTCATCGCGGTCTAATCAAACACTATATAATCTTGGTTTTCAAGTGAGTGACCGACAGGTCCACCCTTGGGCAAGCCGCGTATGAATCCAAGTCGTCAAAAAGAACCCGCCGGACTGTGGACGAGCCCTCTGAAGGCTGCGGACCTGGCTGCTGAACTACGCTTTTCCGACGTCTTGTGGGACACGGTCGAGGAAACCCTGGTGTGGCGCGAGGAGAGGTCCGATC
>JACZQQ010000194.1 GCA_022545645.1 Acidobacteriota bacterium
AAAAGGAACTGACTCAGCGAGAAGAGGTCATCGCCGCCCGGGAACAGGGACTGGAGGAACTTCGCAAAAGGGTTGAATCTTTCCCCAAGGAGATGGAGACCGCCGTGCAGAAAGCTGTCAAACAGAGTACGGAGAGACTTCGCCTCGAGGCCGGGAATCGAGAAGAACTCCTCAAGAGGGAATCCGAAGGCGAACGAAACGTGCTGACCACCCGAATCGAATCCCTGGAAAAGACCATCCACGAGCAAAGTCAACAGATCGCAAAGCTCTCCCAAGCGCAGGACAATGCCTACCACCAGGTTCAGGATATCGCCGTTAGGGCCGTAGAAGGAGCTTCAAACTACAAATCCCTTGCGACTCTCCAGCAGCTCAGCGCTGAACAGCAGAAGAAGGCATCACAGGAGTAATGAAGTAGATGGATTTCTGAAGTCGTGGATCGAGCTGCTGAGAAAGCCATTAAAGGCTGAGGACGCACAGGCAAGACCTATCTGGCACTCCCTCCTCCGTTCCCTTATTTTTGCCGGGGGTCGAGGATGTCGCGGAAGGCGTCGCCCAATAGATTCCAACCCAGGACGAAGAGGAAAATGGTACCGCCGGGGATGACTGCCGTATACCAGAACTGCAGAGGGTTTTGAGGCGTTCCCAGGATCCAGTTGCGGGAAAGGGAGATCAGCTGCCCCCAGTCGGCGTAGCCCATCGGGGCTCCCAGGCCCAGGAAGCTCAAGGCCGCGGCCGTGATCACCACCGAACCGATATCCAATGAAGCCACCACCAAAACGGGGAAAATGGCGTTGGGGATCACGCGGCGAGTCAGAATCCAGAAGTCGGTGGCTCCCAGCGCCCGGCTGGCCATGACAAACTCCCTTTGCTTGACCGAGAGTATGTCGGCGCGCAGAAGGCGGGCGTAGGAAGGCCAGGCTACCAGGGCAATGGCCAGGACCACCATGGAGAGGCTGGGGCCCAGCACGGCCACGATCACCACCGCCAGCACAATGGCGGGGAAGGCCAGAATAATATCGGTAAAACGCATCAGGACTTCATCCAGCCATCCCCCGTAGTAGCCGGCCAGGGATCCCAAAGTGATGCCCACCAGAAGGGCCATGGAGATGATGGTGAGTCCAATTTTGAAGGCGGTCCGGGTTCCCCAGATGATGCCGTAATAGAGGTCATACTGCTGTTCGGTGGTCCCGAACCAGTGTTTCGAGCTGGGAGGGGTGGGATCAGAGGTGTAACCATCCTGGGGAATGAGATAGGGGTCGCGGGCGTTGGGAGCCATGGGAGCCAGCAGCGGGGCCAGAAGCGCCACCAGCGCGAAAAAGACAATCAGTCCCAGACCGATGAGGGAAAGCGGTTTTTTCCTGAGCCTTTTCAGCATCACTTCAACCTGACTCTGGGGTCCACGAAGGCATAGAGAAGATCGGCCGCCAGGTTGCCCAGCACGAACAGGGTGGCCGAGACCAGGGCAAACCCCATGATGCCGGCAATATCCAGCTGCTGGGCCGCGTTGACCCCCCATCTTCCGATTCCCGGGTAATTGAATATGGTTTCCGTGATCACCACACCCCCTAAAAGTCCTACCAGGAGCAGGCTGGATGAGGTGATGACGGGGATCAGGGCATTTTTGCGGGCGTGTTTGTTGATGACGTCAGATTCCTCCACTCCCTTGGCGCGGGCTGTGCGTACGTAGTCCTTGTGGATTTCCTCCAGCATGGAAGAGCGGGTGATGCGGGTCAGCAGGGCGACGCTGTTGTAGAAGAGCGTCGCGGCGGGCAGGATCAGATGTTTTAGCGCATCCCAAAAGATCCAGAGTTTGCCGTTTAAAAGGGAGTCGAGCAGAAGGAAGCCGGTGAAGGGAGTGAAGTTGGCGGAGTGTATGAACAGATCCGCCTCCAGGGAAAAGCGGCCGGGGGGAAGAATATTGAATCTCCCGTAAAAGATCATGAGCAGGAGAAGCCCCAGCACAAAAGAGGGCAGGGAATACCCGGTGATGGCGATAAAGCGTGAGAAGTGATCCAGAGGCCGATCCTGATAGACGGCCGCTTTGGTTCCCAGCCAGATTCCCACCAGGAGAGTGGGGACAAAGGCGGTCAGGGCCAGTTCAAAGGTGGCCGGAAAGAAGGCCTTGATGGCCTCCGCCACCGGCATTCTGGCCGTCTCGGAGTAGCCCAGGTCTCCGACTAATATCTGTTTGAGCCAGGTCCAATACTGAACCGGGAAGGGATCTCTCAGATGGTAGGTCTCGATAACGGATTCCAAGGCAGACAGCTGGCGGGGATCTTTCACGTACAGAGAGGCCCTCATCTCTGGAGAGAGCAACTGCAGAAGGGCAAAGAGAAGGAGCGTCACCCCCAAAGCCACAAAGGGGAGCATGGCCAGTCTTCGGATCAGGTATGAGGCCATGATCGCTACATCTCAGTGGCGTCTTTGTAGATGGGATAGAAATCGCCGCCTCCGGCAGAGTCAGGTAATACGGGATTGTGATACCAGCCCTTGACCCACTTTCTCTGGACGCGCAGATCGACCGTGTCCAAGACCACCAGGTGGGGTGCGTCCTGGTAAGCCAAAGCGAGAATTTCAGAGTAGAGTTCTTTCCTTATTTCCAGGTCTGTTTCTGCGATCGCCTGCTCGATGAGCCGGTCAATTTCCGGGTTCTTGTAGCCCTGCTGGGCGGGATAATTTCCCCGGGAATGGAGCATGGGAAAGACAAAGTTGTGAGCATCGGGAAAATCGGCAGCCCAGCCGAGTGTGAACATCGGCAGCATCTTCTTCTGGGAAGCACTGAGATAGGTGGACCACTGAACCGGTCTAAGGTCAATCTTGAATCTCGGATTCAGTCTTTCCACATTGACTTTTAGAATCTGGCACAAGGTTTGCCGGGTTGTGTTTCCCTCGTTGTAGGTGAGAGTGAAGTGAAACCCTTTCTCCCAGACCTGTCCTCCCCAGGCCTGTTTGAAATGTTCTTCCGCTCTCTTTAAGTCATGGTTGTAGTGGGGAGCATTGGGATCGTGGCCCGGTAGAGTCTTGGGAATGGAGCCGGTGGCCTGGGTGCCCTTTCCCTGGTAGACGTCCTGAATAAAGGCCTCATAATCCAGAGCATAGGCAAAGCCTTTTCTCACATCGACATCGGAGAAAAAGTCAGGGGGGACGCCTTTTCCATCTAATTTCCCGGAACCAATATGGGGATTTCCTACCGGGTTGATGTGGAAGGTAAAGAAGACCACGGGAGACATAATGATCGTGGGCAAGTCATCAATGATGGCCACCCCGGGAATACCTCGTAGCTGTGACAACTGTGAGCGCTCCACGGATATGGTATCTGCGTCGCCCGCACTCAGCATCAGCTTTCGCGTGGTAAATTCGTTCACGCCTTTGATCATCACCCGCCTCAGTAGGGCAGGCTCCTGCCAGTAGTTCTCGTTCCGGAGTAGAACGATCTCCTTGTTCTTCTTGTCCCATCTTTCCAGCATGAAAGGCCCGGTGCCGTTCACGTGTTCAAAGAAGTAGGAGGATTCCTTCTGGGGATTGTTAAATTCTTCCCAGGTGGCCTGCGTGCCGTCCCAGTCTCCGTGACTGATCGCCCACTGTTTGGAGATGGCAGGCGCCCAGGTTGCCAGTATGCTCAGAAGCGGAGCGTAGGGTTCTGGAATTTCAATAACCAGGTTATCCCCCTGGACTTGTAGCCGACTATTGGCTTCCTGAAAGGCTTTTTCCATGACTCGTCCCCTATCGTCCCGGGTCGAGGAGTATCCTAAAATGGGCTCCAAAAGCAGGGATGAGGGACCTCCGGCTCGATCTTGAAGCAGGAAGCGCATCAGGGAATATTTCACATCTTCGGGAGTCAAAGGCGTACCGTCCTGGAACGCCACGCCTGGGCGAATGGGGAAGGTATAGGTCAAACCGTCTGGGGAGATGAGGCCGTTGGTTGTGCTGGGAACCTGGGAGGCGATCACGGGAACCAGTTCCTCGGTACTGGAGCCTTTGTATCCCAGAAGAGGCTCATAGACATTGAAAATGACCAGATGGCTGGCCGTGTCATAGGACCAGGCAGGGTCCAGACTATCCAGATCGGAAATGGTCAGGTAAGTATAGGTATCCGGGTTTTTTATGGCCGTGGGCTCACCGGGTTGGGGGTTACCGCAGCTTGATAACAAAAAGAGCGCGGCGGTGAGGGTGAGTTTCTTCATGAGTTGGATGATTCTCCCTGTGCCACCTGGCGGTTGAGAACTCGCCGCAGCATTTTTTCGTCGGCTCGGTGTTTGAGGATGGTTCTCCCGTTCAAAGTGGCAACCGGGATGCTGTCTTGGAACCGTGTCGTGAACTCGGATGATTCAGAGATATTGACACTCCGTATCTCAAAGTCAAAGTCTTTCTGCAGCTTCTTCAGGACGTCCAGGGCTTCATGACAAAGGTGGCAACCGGGCTTGGTATAAAAGTCAATTTGAACCGCACTCATGGTCCCATTCTGGATGTGTCGGCTGAACCTGGGCATTATAACATGCGGGTGGGTAGGGTATTTTGGATAGTGGATGTGTTTTACAACAGACCGCAGACCACAGACCGCAGACGACAGACAACTGACAGCAGACATAAGAAGAAGACAGGAGTCAGGCTTGGAACCTGGAACGCGCGCGATGCGCGCTCTTTTCTCTTTTCTCTGCACACGAAGCGCGTTACCCTCAACCTTGATGCCTTCTTTTATCGAACTGAGAAACGTCACCAAGTCGTATCGAACCCTGCAGGAGGAAGATCTCCTGGCCCTCCAGGATGTCTCTTTTGAGGTGGGCAAGAGCGAATTTGTCTCTGTGGTGGGAGCCAGTGGCTGTGGCAAGACCACGCTGCTGAAAATTATAGCGGGCCTCATTCCCCACAGCAGCGGTGAGGTCCTGATTGGCGGCTCTTCGGTGAAGGGTCCGCGAAAGGACATCGGGTTTGTTTTCCAGCAGCCGGTGCTTCTTCCCTGGCGAACCGTTCTGGAGAACACCCTGCTTCCCATCGAGGTAATGGGTTTGCCGCGTGAGGAGTATGGAAAGCGCGCTCAGGACATGCTGGATAGGGTAGGCCTCTCGGGGTTTTCTGATAAATACCCCTTTGAG
>JACZQQ010000195.1 GCA_022545645.1 Acidobacteriota bacterium
CAACGGCACGACCTCACGAAAGCACGAAGTCACGAAGTGAGGGGACCGCTGAGTTTCTCCAGGTAGAGATCTACGGCCTGGCGGAAGGAATCGAGCATCTCCTGGGCACCGTATCTGAAATCGCGGTGAATCTGTTGGTGGCGCTGCTGAACCCGGGCAAATAGATCCTGCGCATAAGACCTGACGTCCTCGATGCCCTGGCTCTGGGCCTTGGCAAACCGGGAGAAGGCTTCCTTGAAAGCAGCCAGCTCCGCATCCAGATATTCTTCAAAAGCGTGAACAGCGATCTGCTGGCTGGTGATCTTCTCGAAATGATAACCCATGATAGCCAGACGCACCGCTTCCGTGAGCAGCCTTGGGTTATACCGAAAAACCCTCACCAGGAACCGGAAATAGGCGGGACCTTGTCGGGACAAAAGCTGTCTCTTCATCGATTTCGCTACCGCCATCATCTCTGTTTTCCCAAATTTTCTGACCGTATGTTTGGTCACTTTCAGGTTTTTTAACAAGGTCAAACAGCGCTCAAAATAATTCTTAAGAGTGGGATCGTAAATAGTTGTCAATACACGCTTATACCCTTCGATAAGAACCTCCCGGTCCATCTCCGTTTCAAAGTTCAAGGTGATGCTGAAGTTGTTGCCGGTGGACTCCTTGAGTAATCGACCCTCCCGCTGCAGACGGTGGTACAAATCGGTGCCTTTCAGGGCACTCAACAGTCCCACCATGGCCATGGGAATGCCCGCTTCCTGGACGAATTCAATCTGGGAATCGAAGGCGTCCTCGCTGTCCCCATCCAGTCCCAGGATGAATCCTCCCATCACCTCCATCCCTTTTTGCTGAATCGTCCGTACCGCATTCATGAGATAGTGTTCTTCTCCGGTTCTGACGTTCTGCTTCTTCTTGGTTTTCAGCAAAGCTTCGGGATTGGGTGTCTCAATGCCCAGAAAAACCGTGGTGAAGCCGGAATCGATCATGGCATCCATGAGCGGCTCCAACCGAACCAGGTTCACGCTGGCTTCGGTGAAGAGGGAAAAAGGATAATCCCGCTTCTTTTGCCACCGGGCGACATCGGTGAGCAAACTCAAAGCAGCGCGCTTGTTTCCGATAAAGTTGTCATCCACCAAAAAAAGACTTCCGCGCCAACCCAGGCCGTAAAGAAGATCAAACTCGGCCAGGACCTGCTCATTAGTCTTGGTGCGAGGCTTCCGGCCAAACAACTTGGTGATGTCGCAAAACTCACAATCGAAGGGACAGCCTCGAGAAAACTGAAGGGCCATCGATGCATATTCGTCAAGATCAATCAGATCGTAACGAGGCAGGGGTGATCGGCTCACATTGGGCTTGTCCGGTGCTCGATAAATCCTCTTGGCGGTTCCCTGTTCCAGATCACGCAGGAAGTCCGGCAGCGTATCCTCCACTTCATCCAAGACCAAGTGATCCACACCCTTCAGGTCCTGGTAATATGAAGTGGGGTGCGGCCCACCGGCAATCACGGGAATACGGGCCTGATTGCAGCGTTGAACCACTTCTTTGAGAGAATCCCGCTGGACAATCATGGTGGAGGTAAAGACAAGATCCGCCCACTCCAGATGTTCGTCTGTTAAGGAATGGACGTTCATATCCACAACCTTGAGCGGATACTCTTCGGGGAATATTCCGGCAACGGTCAGGAGGCCCAGCGGCGGCATGGCCGCTTTCTTGCCCACAAAATCCAGCGCGAAATTGTATCCCCAGTAAGATGCAGGAAATTTCGGATAAACCAAGAGGACGTTAGGCAAGATCTCTCTCCTCGTTCCCCGATAAATCGGGGAGTAAACGCCCATAAGCCTATCCCACGGAATGCAAGAGGTCAACCCGGCTCGCTTCCTTTCGTAAGTGAAAAAAACGGAGAGATTAGGCAGGTTGCTCGGCTGATTCAATGGGAAGAGGCTCAAAGCTCTTGACCAGAAAAACATAGGAGAGGGCCCCGCCCAGGGCCATTGCTCCGGCCACCAGCAGGGCCAAATCGAAAGAACCGGTGGTTCCCACAATGTAGCCGGTAATGATGGCCACCAGCATACCGCTAAACACTCCTATGGTGTTTTGTATGGAGGTCAGCGAAGCCACCGCACTGACGGGAGCCAGATCCAGGGGAGCGGAGTTGGCGGATGCCGTGATCAGCCTCATCGATCCCATGCAAAGGATCAATAAGGTGACGGCAAGCCAGGTTTGGGTTGCAAAAGCCGCCGCCACCATGGTGATCGTCACCAGCGTCAGTCCCACACCAATCATGGTTTTTCGGGATGCCGTCCGGCTGAAACCCCGCCGAATCAGGTAATCCCCCACCCATCCTCCCGTCAGGGTCCCCACCAGCCCCATCCAAAAAGGAAGACTGGCCACGAGGCCTGTCTCCAGGACCGTCATCTTTCGCTCCAGGATGAGATAGCTGGGGAGCCAGGTGATAAAGAAAAAATAAGCATAGAGATATCCCGCCTGCCCAAAGACGATTCCCCACACCGATCGATGGGAAAACAGTGAAGTCCAACGGATACGCGGGACCTCACTACCCTTCTCCTCGTGTACCGGAACGGCCTGCCGCCCAATTTTCTTCTCCGGGTAAAAGACAAACCAGATGAGGGTGAACACCAGGCTGGCGCTGCCCATGAAGTAAAACACCCACTGCCAGCCCAAACGGTCCAGAACGAGGGCAGCGATCAAGGTTCCCGTGGCCAGGCCCACCTGGCCGCCGGAGAAACACAATCCCACGGCTGTGGCCCGCTGGTTGGGATGGAACCATCGGGCGATGGCCGTTGCCTGGGAGGGATAACGAACGCTGTGCCCGAATCCGAACAGGGCCCGCAGCAAAAAGAGAGACACCACGCCGGCTGCAAGGGGCAGAGCCACTGTGGCCAGACCCCAAATGGTGGAGCCAACCCCCAGTACGATCCAGGGTCCGAGCCGGTCCACGATGGGTCCGGCGAAGGGGAGAAAGCCGACATAGGTCCAATTCCACGCTGAGAGGATGTAACCCATCGCCTGAGGGGTGATGTCGTACAGGCTCATCAAGGCAGGAGCCACCACGGCCAGCGAAACCCGTATGATATCGGTGAAGACCTGGACTAACCAAAACAGACCCACCACCGTCCATTTCTTCATCGACGTCGTTTCGCCCACTAACGCTCATCCAGCTTGAGAAGCCGGCGGGCGTTTTCTCCGAGGATGTTCCGCTTTCCCTGTTCACTGAGGAAGGGCAGATCAAAGATGACACTGGGGGGATCGAAATCCCAGTGGGGCCAATCCGAGGAATAGAGCAGCTGGGTTTCGGCATGGATCATCTCAAAGGTCAGCTCCATCGCCTTGGGATGATCCGTCTCCATGGGCTGGGAGGTGTAGTACATCTCGCGCATGTACTCACTGGGGACCTTGCGCAGCAAAGGCGCTTCGGAGGTTCGCATCATGTACTCATGGTCCAGCCGCTGCATCAAAAAAGGAATCCAGGCCAGCCCGCTTTCAATCCAGATGGTCTTGAGCTTGGGAAAACGCTCGGGTAGACCATTGAGCACCCAATTGGTCATATGGACCAGGTTGCAAAGAACAAAGGCCAGGGCATGCATTCCGATGAATCGGTTGAGCAGTGACATCGAAGAGTCCTGCCAATAGTACCCGGCATGAAAGCAAAGAGGCATCCCCCGCTCCTCAAGAGCGGCATAGAGCTTCATGTACTGGTTGTGATGGACGGGCTTGTAGCGTGCGCTGGTGATGGTGAAGCCGACCGAGCCCTTGACCTCGGAAAAGTCCTCAACCGTTCGAAGAGCAGCCTCCGGGTCGTTAAAGGGCAAATACATAAAGCTTTTGATTCTTTGGTCGCCCGGCAGCAATCGCTCCTCTAACCAACGGTTGTAGGCCCGGCCCAGCAGAACCTCCATCTCGGGCTGGGGATGGGTGCCTAAAAACAACATGGGCGTCGGGAAGACCACCATGTAATCAAGCCCGAAGCTTTCCATGGCGCGGCGAGTGAGGACCACATCACGATGGACGTCTTTTTCCTCCACCGTCTCCAGGCGATTGTCGTTGTGGGGAATGCGCCCGCCAACGCCCTGATACTTGAGCCCGAAATCTCCGCTGAGACCATAGGGCGGCCCGCCCGTCCTGATCTGCTGATACTCCAGAGCCTGGGCGCGAACAACGGGGTCTTCGATGTATTCGATAATCTCGTGCCAGGATGTGGTCTCGGTGTGATGGGAATCGACATCGACGATCAGATAATCTTCGAATTTGTTGGCATCGGCCTGCCGTTTGGCGTGGGCCAGAATATCGCGCGTATCGGTATAAACATCGATCGGTTTGATCGGACTTTCATGAACTTCCTTCATCCCTGCTCCCCTCTTCTTCCCCGGGCGGTCTGGGCCGGTTAAACCACATGGCCAGGTCGAAGGTATTGAGGTTCACCGCTCGCAGGATCTCCGAGACGGTAACCACCACATCGGTCGGGGTCACCAGCTCACCCGGGCCCAAAATCGGAGAAAAGAACCGGTCCTCCTGCTCCACTTTGGCGGCGAACAACTTCACCGCCGCCGTCATCAACTGTTGTACCGTCTCATCGGAAAACTTTTGGGTCTCGCCCGCCTCCACCGCCTCCAGGGCGGCTTTAAAAATAGCCTGGGCGGCTTCGGCTGAATCGATCTCAGATGCTTTTAATTTAGATAAGGACATAGACTCCTCCCTTGCGAACCTCCACTTCATACTTCTTTAAATGGAGACGCTTGTTCCCCGCATTCACGCCATCCTTGAGATCGTACTCAAAACCATGCCAGGGACAGATGATGTGAAGATGCTCCTTTGAAAACTGCAGCCCCCTGCTGGTCTTGTCCTCGTTTAGGACCTCCTCCACCTTGTTTAAAATCTTCCCCTGGCAGACCGGACCGCCCCGATGGGCACACTGGTTCTGGTAGGCGTAAAAAGCTCCATCGACCCGAAAAACACCGATTTCCAAACCGTCCTGGACGACAAGCCGGCGGTCCTGCTCCTCGAAATCCTCTTCCCGGCCCACAAACAGTTCTGACATGCTTCTCTTCCCAGTGGCTGATCTTCGTTCACCGTTATCGGCATGT
>JACZQQ010000026.1 GCA_022545645.1 Acidobacteriota bacterium
GCTTATCCTGACTGGCTTCCCTCTGCGATCAGTGACCGCAGTCAACTTCTTGAATTGGCCTCTGTCTTCGGGTACGCCGGAAGCATTCCCATGAACTACATCGTTTATTCCAACTGGGTGCTGCTCAAAGGGTGGACGGTGCGCCGCAACGGCAGTTCCAGGCCGGACTTCTCCCGGGCCTTGGGACCTCTTCGATGGGATGTGGGATTCAACGTGGTGTTGGTTCTCCTGGTGACGGCGGCTTTCACAATCGCAGGGGCGGCCATCTTGAATCCTCTACATCGAATACCCAACGGGTTTGATCTCCTCACGGAACAAGCCCATATCTTCGCCCGGATTTCACCTGCCATGATCTGGCTCTACTATGTGACCATTCTCACGGCCCTGTGGGGGACCTTGAATGCGCTGCCGGAGATCTACGCCCGCGGAGCCCACAGCTTTCTACGCCAGCTTCTCTCAAAGGGAAAGGAACTGGAGTATCGAAAGGTCATGAATATCTTCGGGGGCCTCATGTTGGGATTGACCTGGGTGTTTATTTGGACCGAAACAACTCCCATCTTTATGATCGACCTGGTGGCGCTGTTTAGTACCAACATTGGAGTGGGGCTGGTCTGTCTTGCCGCCCTGTGGCTGGATCGACAACTTCCTTCCCAGGACCGCGTCTCACGCTGGATCTGGTGGGCCACCATTGCAGCTGCCGCAGTGATCAATCTCATGTCACTGATTGCGGCCCGAGAAGTGATTGGGAAATATATCGGATGACAGACAACAGATGACAGACAATAGACAACAGACAGCTGACAACAGACAATTGTCTGGGGATATCTTCTTTTATGCAATATCGCAAGCTGGGTCGAACGGGAATCGAAGTTTCGGAAATTGGGTATGGTGCCTGGGGAATCGGAAAGCACCTGTGGATCGGTGCGGAAGACTCCGAATCACTGCAGGCCCTGCACCGGGCCGTTGATGAAGGCGTCAATTTCATCGATACGGCACTCGCCTACGGTGATGGGCACAGTGAAAGATTGGTCAGCCAGGTTCTGAGAGAACGAGAGGAGCGAATTTACGTTGCCACCAAGGTTCCGCCCAAGAACGGAATCTGGCCGGCTCGAGGTACCCTCGAGGAAGCTTTTCCGGCCCCTTACATCGTTCAGTGTGCGGAAAGGAGTTTGCGGAACTTAGGAGTAGAGGCGATCGATCTTCTGCAGCTTCACGTTTGGGATCCCTCCTGGATCGAGGACAGCCAGTGGTACGACGCCCTCAAGGAGCTCCAGGCCAAGGGAAAAATTGTCCACCTGGGGATTTCCATTAACGATCATCAGCCCAACTCGGCACTGGAACTGGTTCGGTCCGGAAAAGTGGATACGGTTCAAGTGATCTACAATATCTTTGACCAGGCTTGTGAGGATCAGTTGCTTTCCCTTTGCCTGAAAAAGGACGTTGGTGTGATTGCGCGTGTTCCTTTTGATGAAGGGGCACTCACAGGCACCATCACTCCAGAAACAAAATTCCCCAAAAAAGACTGGCGCAATTTTTATTTCAAGGGGGATCGGAAACGCCAGGTTCTCGATCGCGTCCAGGAGTTGAGCCAACTGTTGGGAGAGGAGGTTCCTACCCTCCCCCAGCTGGCTTTGAGGTTTTGTCTGCACCATGAGGCGGTGAGTACGGTCATCCCCGGGATGCGTTCTGTGGAGCATGTTGAGGCCAACTTGGCTGCCTCGGATCAAACGGCACTTTCCGGAGAGATGATCCAGAACCTCCGCAAGCAGCGCTGGGACAAGAACTTCTACGTGTAAACCCTGATCGCACGAAAGCACAAAATCACGCGCGGGTAGCGCGCTTCGCTTGCATCTGCCTGCATGGGATCTTACTATTAAATAAGGAAGAAAAAGCAGGCAATGGCATTTGACAAGAAATTCAATCCTGACGAGCTGAAGCAGTTCCTTCAGAATAAGTATGGGTCGGGCGTCCAGGTGGAGATCTTTCCCAAGACTCAACAGGAGCAGACCGATGAAGTTGACGAGGTAGCCCAACGTCGCAGCCAGGCCCTTCAGTTTGACTACAAACCCAGTCAAATCAAAGCCTACCTGGATCGCTACGTGATTCAGCAAGATGAGGCCAAGAAGGTGCTGGCCACGGCTATCTGTGATCATTACCATCACATTCAGAGTTGTGCGGGAAATCAGGACTGCCGGGATTACAAAAAGCAAAACATCATTTTGATTGGTCCCACGGGAGTCGGTAAGACCTATCTGGTCCAAAACATCGCTGGTCTCATAGGGGTGCCTTTCGTCAAGGCGGATGCCACCAAGTACAGTGAGACCGGTTATGTAGGTGGAGATGTCGAGGACTTGATTCGAGAACTGGTGCACCAGGCAGGGGGAGACATCCAGTTGGCCGAGTCGGGAATCGTTTACCTGGACGAAATCGACAAAATTGCCACCCCGATGAATGGCATGGGACGGGATGTGAGTGGCCACGGGGTTCAGCGAGGACTCCTCAAGTTAATGGAAGAGACGGAAGTCCCTCTGCGCTCTCCGACCGACATTGCCAGTCAAATGCAGGCTTTCATGGAATTTCAGTCCAAAGGGCAGGTGGAGAAAAAAACCATCAGCACCAAGCACATTCTGTTCATCGTGAGCGGAGCCTTTACCGGACTGACCGAACTCATCAGGAAACGACTTGGCTCCAAACAGATCGGGTTCATGGGAAGCGGAAGATCCGCGGAAGAAGTGCAATACCTGCTGCAAAGGGTCAAATCGGTGGACTTTATCGATTATGGGTTGGAGGCTGAATTTATCGGGCGGCTACCGGTGGTGATGCACTGCAACATTTTGTCGGCAGAAGACCTGTTCAAGATACTGAAATATTCAGAAGGTTCCCTGTTAAAACAATACAAAAGGGATTTTCAGGCCTACGATGTGGATGTTTACTTCACCGACCGAGGCATGCGGGCGATTGCAGAGGAAGCAGCCACCGAGCAGATCGGAGCGCGTGGCCTCATCGCGGTTTGCGAAAGGGTCTTTCGTGAATACAAGTACCAGTTGCCGGATCATGAGGTCAAGGAGTTCATTGTGGGCAGAGAAATGGTCCGCCACCCGGCTAAAAAGCTGCAGGAGCTCCTCGACGATCCGACCTTGTACCATGGCAAGGTTCTGGAATTTCAGTTGGGCAAGGTTGAGCAGGAATTTGAGGGCCAGTATGGCATTGACCTCAAGTTTACGCCGGAAGCTGCCCGGTTGATCACCGAGAAAGCCGAGGAAATGGGCACGGATCTGTTCACTTACTGTGCCGGTTTATTTCAAGATTATGAGCATGGGCTCAATTTGTTGCGCAAGACTTCAAGCAAGAAGCAGTTTGTTATCGACGAAGACGGCGTACGCAATCCGGAGAAAACTGTGGAACGCTGGATCAAAGAGTCCTACCAGTAACCTATATAGGCTTTCGTTTCTAGCCCGTACAGTTCTAGTCTCTGAAATGAATCCTGCTCTGGGGAAGCCCGTGGGCTAAAGCCCACGGCTCTGTTTGTCCCTCGTTAACCCACAGCTGTGAGTGTTTCCCGCTGCTCTGTCAGAGCCGCAGGCTTTAGCCTGCGGGCCGTTCGGCACCACAGGTGCCGTAATCCACGACAGCACAACAGCACGACAGCACCACAGCACGAAGTGGCAACAGCACGAGCTAGCAACTTGTTAGAATATAATCTGTTTGTTGTGCTCTGTTGTTGGAAGTGTTGATGATGCTGATGAAGACCTGATGAAAGAAAGCACGACCGAGCACAAACAGGGCGGGTTGACCCAACTTCCGGCGACCGCCATCTGTGGAAACGACATTACCTCCTCCTGCCTGTACGTCTCCGCTCTTGCCATCATCCAGGCCGGTCAGTGGGCATGGGTGGCAGTGCTGATTGTGGCTGGAGTGCTCTTCCTTTACCGGAAAATCTATGCCGAGGTGGTGGGAGCACTGCCCCTGAATGGGGGAGCCTACAACGCCTTGTTGAACACCACCAGCAAGTCGCTGGCCTCCATGGCCGCCTGTTTGACGCTGCTTTCCTATATGGCTACGGCAGTGATTTCGGCCAGTGAAGCCATGCATTACACTCACAACCTCTGGCACGGCCTCCCGGTGATTCCCGGGACCATCGTGCTTCTGGCCGTTTTTATGATGCTGACCATCGTGGGTATCCGAGAGGTGTCCCAGGTCGCGGTCGTTATCTTTATCACCCACCTGAGTACGATGGCCCTTCTGATTGTCACAGGAGTCTTGTTCGTCGCCTTCAACGGTCTGGACACGCTCTGGGCCAACTTCGCATTTCCTACAGAACGCGGCCTGGGCCCGGCAATTTTTTTCGGGTTCGCGGCGGCGATGCTGGGGATTTCGGGGTTTGAGAGCTCGGCGAACTTTGTTGAGGAGCAGGCCGAAGGGATCTTCACAAAAACCCTGCGCAACATGTGGATCGCCGTGAGCGTCCTGAACCCGGCCATGGTCTTTCTTGCCCTGGCACTGATCCCGATTCCCGAGGTTGCCGATCATCAGGAAGCGCTGCTGGCTCATATGGGGGCCCTTTCGGGTGGCAACTGGTTGATGTTGTTGATCTCGGTGGATGCTGCCCTGGTCCTGAGCGGGGCCGTTTTAACTTCCTTTGTTGGGGTCACTGGACTGGTGAGGCGAATGACACTGGATCGCTGTTTGCCCCAGTATTTCCTCAAACTCAGCCGTTTTCAGACACCCCATCGCATCATCATCGGCTTCTTCTTGCTGGGGGTCTCGGTCCTTTTTATCACCCGAGGAGAGTTGGGTGCTCTGGCCGGGGTCTATACCATCTCCTTTTTGTCGGTGATGATTCTCTTCGGAGTGGGCAACATTCTTTTAAAGGTGAATCGCGGACGTCTGCGTCGCCCGGAACACGCTTCCTGGCCGGCGCTCATTCTTGCCATCTCTTTGACGTTGGGCGGGCTGGTCGGAAATGCCCTGATCAATCCTGACTACCTGGTCGTCTTTTTGGAGTACTTCATTCCAACGCTCCTGGTGGTGGCTATCATGTTGGGGCGCATTGGAATTCTGAAGGCTTCTTTGTTCCTGATCCGGGCCCTGAGTGAGAGCGTAGGGAAGGCCACCTCTCAGGTTTCACGTGGAATTCGTCGCAAGATAGATCAGATCAACTCTCAGCAAGTGGTTTTCTTCACGCGGGGAGACCATATCTCCAACTTGAATCGAGCCGTCCTGTACGTTCGGAAAAACGAGCACTCCAATCGGATCAGGATCGTGACGGTGGTCAAGGACCAGAGCGAGGTGCGCCAGAAAATCAAGGACGATCTCAAATTTCTGGATAGGACCTATCCGGACCTTGAAATCGAGTTTCTTGTTTTGGAAGGGAAATTTGGGCCGGAATTGATACAAGAACTCTCCGAGAAATGGAAGATCCCCACCAATTTTATGTTCATTGGGTCGCCGGGAGATCACTTCCTCTACGGATTGGCCGAGCTCGGCGGAGTACGATTGATCATTTGACTCCCACCTTGGATGACACTACCCGGAGATGTGCGATAAGCCCAACAGTTCCAGTATGGTGAGGGGAAAAGGAAAAGAGGCATATGGAGCCGCAAAACAGCTCTGGGTGCGGAGAGGGTGCGGATTTAGAGCCAGAGTACGTTTTACTTGGTTGCACTTCTGATAGCCTCTGTTGGTCGTCTCGTTAAGGATGGCAGCTTGTTGACGGCTTCTCTCTGGCTTTCCTTTGGAATCCAGTGGGAATAAATCTTGAGAGTGATTCCTGGATTTGCGTGGCCGAGTTGATTGGCAACGTAGGTGAGCGGCTCCCCCTGGGCCAAAAGCAGGCTGGCTCTACTCACCCCTCTTTTCCACCTTTCCCACTCGCCCTCACTTAAATTGTCCACCAACACCTGTTCATACCCTCTAACACCTGACTCCACTCCTCACAATCCCCTCATTGACCTCTTTTCTCCCCCACAATACAATCGGTCCGAAAAAAGGAAATTCCTATTCACTCTTAAGCATATAGACTGTTACTATCGCAGTATCTCGCACTTTAACGGAATAGAACTCAGGCAAGTTGTAGGGGTTTTTTTGGAATCTAAAATTGGTGATCAAATACTTGGCGTCTTTTGAATCTAGGACAAAGATTAACCGTTCCCTCTCAGAAGCCGGCAGGAGAAACGTATTGATAATGCCGGGAAGGTTTGCAGCCAAGATTGGGATAACTGGCGATGGGTCTTGTTTAAGCACTTGTTCCAATCCCCTTCGATAGGCCAACCCCCAGTAATCCATTTCAAACTGTTGTGCGACGTGACTCATTCTCCCTGCCAATCGGTTAAAGTACACATTTTGGTAAGGATGACTCCGAATCATTGACACGGGTATAGATACCAAGTAAACAAATGAAAGAATCAGAATCCCCAGTGCAATCGAACTTGTAATTTTCCCGGAACACTCCTGCTGCCAAATCAACACTTGTTGAACACCGGCCAACCCCAGAATCAAAAACGCTGGGTAAAGAAAAAAGACTTGCCGCCACCCATCATATAAGACAGACCTCAACACAAGAATGCTCAAGATTGGAAGTAAAAGCCAGGCACCCACATATAGCAATCCCTTACTGGACTGATAAAACTGGAGAGGAGATGACCCAACCTTCTTTAGCGTTGACAGCAACCCCACCCCAAAAAAAAATAGGTATACCAATGGCGTCGTCAAACCAACCCATACAAAGATATAATGCCAGGGAAGCTCTACGCTCTTCATACGACTCCCCAGGTATAAGACCTCCTCCTTATACGGGTAATGCGCCATCTGTCGGAACGCAGCCAAAAACTGCCCTAGTGGATCTGTCCATAATGTTGGCCAAATCAAAATCGTTAACAAAGAGACGCATAGCAAATAGAACCCTAGAACCAAGAAAGGCCTTAGGGACCGTTTAGGCCTGAGTAAAAGATCAATCAAAAAAAACGAAGCTGTCATCACAGGCACAAAGACCCCAAGCACCCGGACGCCGATAAGAAGGCTGCAGGCAACAGCGTGTCCGAAAGCAGTAGGCAGCGTTTTACGGTCCAGGAAAAAAAGAAGCGTCCACCCGCTGATGATAAACAACACCATAAACGGAATGTCTTTGGAGTTATAAAAGGCATGGGCAAAAATTCTAGGGCTTAGGATTAGGCAGAATGCACCGAGCAGTCCCAGCTTCCAGCTTCCAAAAAGAGAGCGACACAACAAAAAAAAGAAAAAGACACCTAGAAAAAAAAGAGAAAAAGTCATCAAATGTCTTAAGAAATATACGGACTGGACATCCTCAAGGCCAAGCAGATGTTCTGCACCAACTAAGCCAAGTTCGAAAATCGGACCATAATAGCGTTCAGGGTCTTCTGATAGGTCCGGACTGCCCAATCTGACATAGTCAAAAACAGCTTGACCATATCGCCGCTGAACAGGTTCATCCCAAGAAATGCCGTAGTCTTGATAAATAGACATCCCAAGGGCAAGGAAGACCAAGAAGAAAACGAGTAGAACTAGTTTACTCGGAATTCTTTCAAACAAACAGTTCACCTTGGGCCTTTTAAGGGTGCAGATAGCTGTATCGTACTTTTCCTTCTGCCCCATCCCCTCTTAGGGCAGGCCCCCACCACCGGTACTATAACAATCATGGAAGACACCGAACTGATGGTGGAGCACCAGGGCAACATCATCATAGGGGCTGATGACATCACCCTGGACTGCGCTGGCAACATGGTTTCTAGTCTTGTGCCCGGCTCTGGCATTGGCATCGCACTTAACAATAGGATCAAGGTGACCGTCAAAAACTGCTATGTTCAAGACTTTGAAGTTGGTCTTGCCTATCTCAGAGCGTAAGGCCGGTCTGGTGCAAGAGGACAGTAACTGAGATAGGTCCTTCCAGCACCCGAGGTTCTTCCACTGATCTGTGGCCTCTTTAACCCTCCTGTTTTTTCTTGGGTTTTTTTCTGGATCGTCTTCCTCTGAAGGGTGAAGTTGTGTTCGTCTGAGAAGATTCGGTAGTTGTTGTCGAGTTTAGGAATCATGGTTCACTGCTCCTGAGATTGGTTGTTGCCGGGTGTGTAGGGTGCGGAAAGTGAAGTGTTTTGCGGGGATATACGAGGGAGATGCGGGGTTAAGTTGTTGAAACTCCGTAGCAAGGGGCATTACCTTTTGATTGATCATTTGACTCCCACTCATCATCGGTTATCCTCAGTGCCGTAGTACCGCAGATAGGGGAAAGGAGCCAACGATGTCCTATGCTTTCTTCATGATCCTTCACCTCTTTGGAGTCTTTATGGTTCTGATGTCTTTAGGAGGCTTGATCGTCCTAGGCGTTGTAGAGGATTCCCAATGGAGAAAACTTGCAGCCATGACCAACGGCATCGGATTGGTGGTGGTGTTTATTGGAGGATTCGGTCTGTTGGGCCTGCTGCAACTGGGTTGGCCGGGATGGATTCTGGTCAAGATAGTGATTTGGCTTCTTTTTGCTGTCATGATGGTTCTTGCCAGACGACTTCCACAATCGGGCAAATATCTGTGGTGGGGATCGTTGCTGCTGGCTGGTTTTGCCGCCTATCTCGCCAACCTCAAGCCGTTCTAGCTGGGGTGGCACCCACCCGTGGTGAGAAGAAGTCAGAGCCGTGGGCTTTAGCCCACGGGCTAGCCTGGAAGTGCTTTTCAACCGCAGTTCCCTTAGATCGCCCTGGGCCCGCAGGCTAAAGCCTGCGGCTCTGTTGGAGCCTACCACCGCACGACCGCACGACCGCGCGAAGCGCGAACAGCACGAAAGCACGAAGTCACGGCTGCGCCCGAAGCGCGCTAGTGGTACAATCTCGCCCACTACGCGACCATTCCGCCCGATGGAGGAGGTGAGTTATGAAAGGATCGTTTGCCAGGATTGCGATTTTTCTCTTGAGTTCCGTTCTCTGCAGTGCAGAACTCGCTGCTCAGCGAAGCTCTGATTTGCCGGCTCCTCGTGCGCCCAAGAGGGTTCGCATCACCCGGCTGGAGCAGGTGCTTCCCAACGCGCGCATCCTGGTGCGTCGCCCCTATAGCTGGTTGGTTGGAGCCCACTATGGGCTGGGCCTGAAAGAGGGAGAGAAACTGCTCATTGTGGCCAGCGGAATCGAACCCTTGGTGGTTCAGGCCCTGGTGGTGGCAGCACAGGAAATGGGAGTCACCACCGATGTGATCGCCAAGGACGTGGCAGCTCTCACCAGGCGAATGGGACGTGAAGAATTCGACTATGAGCGATTTGATCCAAGCCGTCATCTGGCCTATCGCGGCATCGTGTCCCGCGCTGTTCCCGACTGGCTTGCCCGTATGGTTGATGACTACGACATGGTGTTGGGTTTTGCGGGACGGGGAACCCAATACGGAAAAATTGGCAGGAATCGAACGGTCCGATCTTCCCGGCTGGATTTTTCCAGGGCCGAGCAGTTGGCTTCTCCTGCCCTGAGCTACCCGGATGAGCTCCTGAAACTGATCTCCATGAAGACCTGGAACACTCTGGTCAATGGCAGGAACTTCCGCATTACCGATCCTAGAGGAACGGATATCAGTTTTACGATTGACGAGACCAATCTTGAACGCCTGAAAGAAACCCGCGGAATGTCGACTTACGGCAAAAAGTCTCTGGAGCGACCCATTGCCAACGACGCCAGCATACAGCTGGAGCCCCAGCTGAATCGCAGACCCGATGCCCGCGGTGTGATGGTGAGCCAGCAGGCCGGCTATATCCCCCAGGGGATCAAGATATACTTTGAGGGTGGCCAGGTGACGCGTGTCGAAGGCGGTGGAGCAGTGGGTGAGAACATCAGGGAAGCTCTGGAGCGTTTTAAGAACGTTCAGTACCCCGGCTATTATCCGGGACCCGGGGTGGGATGGTTGGAAGAAATCGCTATGGGGATCAATCCCAAGGTCGGCCCTGCGGGACCGATACGCCGCCGCTCCGGCATGCTCCAATTGGCTTTTGGGACCGACCGCCACAACCTGGTCAACGATGAAGACCCGACCCTTGCCGTGAACCATCGCGATATCGATTTCTTTTATTACATGAGCTGTGAAGTGGATGGCACGAAGCTGGTGGAGAATGGGCGCCTCACGGTCCTGGACGATCCGGAAGTGCGAAGAGTGGCCGCCAAGTATGGCGATCCTGACGAATTGCTCAGGGAGGACTGGATTCCTGAGTTCGATGAAAAGTCGGGCCAGATCATCTATCCACCCTACGAGGAGGATCCTGTAACTCCTTGACCTATTGTATTTCGCCCTGGAGCATGTGAAAATCTAACCTAAGCCAAGGGATGGCCGGTTTGGATCGCACTCTTGCAACCATCACCCAGCAAGCAGGACGGCTGAAGGAAGTCCGCAAAGAGGAGCTTGATTTTGGAGATTGGGTGGTGGTGACCACCCTGAACTCCACCTACTCCATCCGTGTGCTCAAAAGCGATCTCTATTCTATCTCTGGTGGATGGTTTGATAACGAAGGTCTCTCCCCGCTGAGGACGACCATTACCGGCTGTACCTGGGGTGGAAGTGCCATCAAGTTGGATATTGTGGCCGCTTGCGGCCTGCACCTGGAGTTTGGTAACCGGGTGGTGACCAGCGCTATCCAAAAAGTTTGTGTGATTCGGTTCGGGGGAGAATATATCAATAACTGAGGAGGGAAGAGAAATGCACAATCGATTGAGCTTTTTTCTGGTCGTCTTTTTTCTATTATTCACGATCCATCCGCTAGCCGATGACCTGTACCTGAAGAATGGTCGCAGGGTTGAGGGAACCTTTTTGGGAGGGGACTCTCGGACGGTGCGGTTTCTTCTCCAGGACGGTCAAGTGGGGAGCTTTGCCATTACGGATGTGGAGAGTATTATCTTTGGAACTCAGGCTGGCTCTGCTGCCTCCAGTGCCCCAGCTCCGGCTCCAACACCCCTGTCCCTGCTGATCCTTACACGGTATCTCACGGTACGGTTCTGGTCGTCCGTATGATCGACTCAATCGATTCCGATGTGAACAAACCGGGGGAAACCTTTCGCGCCACCCTGGAGGAACCGATAGTAGTGGGGGCAAACATCCTGGCTCCCAAGGATACCCCTGTAACGGTGCAGCTGGTTCAGGTCAAGCAGTCGGGGCAGCTGAGGGGTGAAGCAGAAATCGCTCTGCAGCTTCGCAGCCTCACCTTGAATGGTAGAACCTATTCCCTGGCCAGTGAATTCGCCCAAGTGGCAAGCGAGGGCAAGGGTGGGGAAAGTGCCAAGGTCATTGGAACCACGGCCGTTATAGGTGCCCTAATCGGGGCGATTGCCGGCGGCAAGAAAGGGGCTGCCGTGGGTGCCGCTGCAGGAGCGGGTGCCGGGGTTGTCATCCAGTCGGTTCGGGGCAAGCAAGTGCGTGTTCCTTCGGAAGCGGTGCTGACTTTCTCACTGGAAGAGTCGGTGACCCTGAGGTAGCGAATCACGACGAGACACTACCTACCCGGTGTAGGACACCCGCCAGATTTTTTTCCCGCCATCATCCGAGATCAGAAGTGAACCGTCGGGGAGTTGAAGGATCCCGACCGGTCGGCCCCAGACCTCTTTTTCCCCCGGGTCCAACATCCAGCCGCTGATAAATTCCTCGGGTCCCGAAGTAGGTTGACCGTCTTTGAAAGGCACAAAGTCAACCCTGTACCCAATCCTTTGGGAGCGGTTCCAGGATCCGTGGCAGGCCAGAAATGCTCCTCCCTGGTATTTTTCCGGAAAGGAGGAGGCCGTGTAGAACTCGATGTCCAGCATCCCGCAGTGGGAGGGGAAGAGAACATCCGGATAACGAGTTATTTCCACCAACTCAGGTTTTTCCCCCTGGCGCCGGGGATCTTCATGGGGGCCGATATAGGCGTAGGGCCATCCAAAGAATTCGCCTTCGTTCACCGAAGTGAAGAAATCGGGAACCAGGTCGTCACCCAACTGATCGCGTTCCTGAACCGAGACCCAAATTTGCTGGGTGCCGGGATAAAAATCCATGCCCACCGCATTGCGCAGACCTTCTGCATAAAGCTCATGTCCCGTACCGTCAGGATTGTAAACATTGATGGCTGCCCGACGGGGATCTCCACCGGCATCCACATTGGATGCGGATCCGATGCTGACAAACATTTTCGTGCCCTCAGGATTGAATATGAGGGTCCGTGTCCAATGGCTTCTGGTAAATCCCGGCCAGGAGACAACGGTTTCACCCGGGCCGGAGACCGTCATGGAGGAGGGGTTGTATTTCCATCGCTTGATTTCGTAGGTGCCCGCCACATACACATAGTCCTGCCAGAAGGCGATGCCATAGGGACGGTACATTTCCTCGATCAGGCTGCTTCGGTTGTCCGCGACCCCATCCTGGTCCGTATCCTGCAAGACGTAAACGGTGCCCTCATCGTGAGAATCGGAAACCAGGACTTCATTGCTGGGTCCCAGGACCATAAACCTGGGGCGCTGGAAGGTGAAATCGGGGGTGTATTCACGGATCTGGAATCCCTCCGGAAGATGGAGCTGTGCCCCGTCGGGACGCTCTATCACCGTTGACCGGTTGCGAACACTCTCGGTGGCGTAGGGTTCCGGAAGCGGCCGGTCATTCACCGGCCGTATCGAAGGGTTCGCCCTTAGGGTGGGCCGTTGTACCACTACTTCAGAAGAGGCCTCACTACAGCCGCTCAGGCAGGCCAGCAGAAAAGCCCCGGTTATCAACCCATACCTTGAAGACATGAAGATCATCCTTTCCCTCTTTTTGCGGATCGCCCTAGTGTGTGGTATAGAACGGTTATTCTCAAGGCTTTTTCTGAAAGATAAGGAGGTTTCATTCATGGGGTACCATCGATTCATTCGCAAAGGCATCAATTTTTGGCTGGGGAGTGCGTTTCTTCTTCTCCTGGGGTCCCTGCATGCTGTGGCTCAGCTGCCACCGGAAGTGGCCCGGGTGGGGTACGCGGACACGATTTTCGTCAATGGAAAGATCGTGAGCATGGATGATGTCTCCAACTCAACCGAGGTGGGGAGGATCTACCAGGCTCTGGCGGTCAAAGGGGAAAGGATCATGAAGCTGGGAACCAGTGAAGAGGTCAGACCCCTGGCAGGACCCGAGACAAAAGTCCTCGACCTCCAGGGAAGAACCTTGATTCCCGGCATTATTGAGCCTCACAGCCACATCTATGGCCGCGTCACCAGCCTGTTGGACAGGCTTGGTTTCGAGTACCCCCCCAAAGGGGTGCTGATGGCGACGACACAGGCCGAGCGCTCGCTTGAAGAAACTCAGGCCAACATCCGAGACGCACTCAAAGAAGCGGTCCAGAAGGCCGATCCCGGTGATTGGGTGGTGCTCAGGGTGCAGCCTCATCCTGATGAGCCGATTGAACTTCGGGTCTGGTCCTGGACCCGGCGCCTGAGTGAGAAACGGACTCTCGATTTGTGGGGAGGAAATGAAAATCCGGTCTTGCTGCAACCCGGTTCCCGAGGCTGGGTCAATTCCAAGGCCTTGGAAGTCTTGAATGAGTTTCTTCCCGGCTACTCGGATTCCGTGCAGGAGACCATGCACGGAATCGATATTGGAGAGGACATTCCCACCATTGGATGGGTGGGAAGCGTGGAGATGGGCGTGATCACCTGGGAGCTTTTCCTGGAGCAACTGCCCCCGGCCACCCTGGCCCAGGGCCTTAAGGTTCTCTCCGAGGAATTCGCCTCTTTAGGGGTGACCACGTTTTCCTCCCGCATTCAGTTTCCCAAGATCATGACCGGGTATGCCACACTGGCAGGCATGGGTCAGATGCCGATTCGCTTCTCTGCCCACTATGAAATTCACCGCATGCCCACCGATCCGGAGCAGACCCGTCAGATTTATCGGCGCACTGGAGTGCTGCAAGGCCTGGGGGATGATTACTTTTGGATTGACGGTGTAGCTTCCGAGCGCTGGGATTCCAATTATCCCGAATCGTGTACGGGACCCGATGTTCCCGCTCCACCCCATATCAAATCTCGGGAGGTCTGTCCTAAACCGGGTGATTTGCCCTGGGACACGCTGGAAAACGCCATGAAGGCCGGATGGCGGCTGGCCGGGGTACACATTTGCGGCAGCGAAAGTGCCCGCTCATTTATGAAGATGATCGATCGTGCCCGTGAGGTCAATGGATGGACCATCCAGCAGGTCCACGATATGCATATGACGGGTGAGCACTGCGATGTGATCGGACAGCAGCCCGACATCCTGGAAGGTTTGAAAAAATACGGGATCATCTTGAGTTGTGGGGCCGACTACCTGCGCTATGCTCCCGGTTTTGTGGCAGACTACGGCCCTGCCATCGAGCCCTTTATTCTGCCCTTTAAGACCTGGATAGAGTCGGGGGTGAAGCTGGTCGGGCAGCACTATGGGGCAGGCTCGCTGAGACGAGGCGGAGAGGGTGCCGCGGGAGGTGGATTTCAGCCTCCCTTCTTTCAGCAATGGCTGGCCGTCACCCGCAATCACGAGGGGAAAGTGTGGCAGCCGGAAGAGCGAATCGATCGTGTGCATGCCATGAAGATGTTCACCAGCTGGGCAGCCGAGTATGTGACCAAACCGGATGAGCTGGGTTCTCTGGAAGTGGGCAGATTCGCGGACTTGCTGGTGATCGATCGCGACTACTTTACCATCCCGGTGGATGATATCTTGAAGATCCGTCCCTTAATGACCATGGTGGGTGGGAAAATGATCGTGCTCCAGGAGTCGCTGGCCAGGGACTTTGGGACCCAAGCCGTGGGTCCGCCCTACGACTTTAAGGACGAAGACGTTGCCCACATTGGAAAACCACGCCGGAGGGCAGGGGACAATTAGGGAGCGCGCTTCGCGCGCGAAGCGCGACGCACCGAGTCACGAAGTGACTAGCCCGGACTATGCATAGGTTCTTGTAGCGAAGCGACGAAAGCGCCGACCTGACAAGGCGCGCGACCGAGGCCCCCGGAAATGTACTCTCTGAGTACGTTGAGGAGGCCGACCGAGTGCAACACAGGCAGGACGGATGGGTTCGTCGCTGTAGTAGAGAACTCATGCATAATCCGGGCTAAAATCCCAGCACTCCTTGCTGTCCGTGATAGAAGAGCCCGGCCAGGGCCCCGGTCATTAACGTGGCCAGCGTGGAGCCGGCCAGGGCGCGAAAGCCCAAGGAAGTGAGGTCATCTCTTCGAGAGGGGACCAGAGCGGCGATGCCTCCCACGAAGATTCCCACCGAGGCCACATGGGCGAATCCGCACAGGGCGTAGGAGAGCACCAGCATGGACCTGGGGGAGAGGGCTTGGGTGGAGGCCATCTCGCCCAACTGTTGATAGGCCACCACCTCGGTGAGAATGATCCGTTGGCCCAGAAGCTGGGCGGCCTGCTGAAGATCAGCGCCCGCCAGGCCCAGCAACCAGGCCAGTGGGGTAAAGAGCCAGCCCAGAATCAGTTCGAGACTCAGGGGTCTGCCCAACCATTCATCGAGTGGCGAGCCCAGCTTGCCCAGCGCCAGGTCCAGGACTCCGACCATGCCCAGGATGGCAATCAAAAGGGTAGCGATGCCCGCTGCCAGCTTCAGGCCATCCCAGGAACCGGCACTGAGGGCGGCAATGGTGTTGGCGTGGCGTTTCGACTCGGCAATGGGTGGCAAGGTACCCAACGTCTGGGGTTGACCTGTCTCCGGAAGGATGAGTTTTGAGACCAGTACGGCCGCCGGAATGGAAAGAACCGAGGCCGAGATGAGATGTCCGGCGATTTGGGGAAAAGTGTCGGTGAGAAAGAAGACGTAGAGGGCCAGGGTGGTCGAGGCTACCGTGGACATGGCACAGGTGAGGAGGGTTAAAAGCTCGGAGCGAGTCATTCCGTTCAGATAGGGCAGGACGGTGGTGGCCGATTCAATGCCCACGAAGATGTTGGCCGATCCAGCCAATGCCTCCGCTCCGGAAAGATTGAGTGTCTGTCTGAAAAGTTTTGCAAAAATGCGAATCACCGGCTGGATGAGTCCCAGGTGGTAGAAGGCGGCCATCAGGGCGGCGAAGAAAATCACTGCCGGCAGCACTTGAGCCGCCAGGATGAATCCCACCGAGGGTTCTCCCGCTGCGGTGCTCTCGCCCGGATTGAGTACCAGCGGCCCGAAGAGGAACTCGGCTCCCACCCGGCTCGCTCCCAACAGTGCAACCACCACCTCGTTCAGTGTCAAAAGAAGCCGGCGGGTGGGTGGCAGCAGAAAGACCACCGTACCCAGGGCCAGCATCAACAGCCCGGAGCCCGATACCGTGCGCCAGGCGATCGGTCGCTGAAGTCCGCCCACAACCCAGGCCAGCCCGGCCAGCACGAACAGCCCCAAAAGAGAGATGAGATTCAGGCCCATTATGGCTTTTATTATTACCTCAGACCCCTGCCCTTGTTCGTGCTGTCGTGCAGTCGTGCAGGAGTGACGTCACGGGCATGAATGCGGGAAAGAGTTGTGTTTGGGCGGCTGACAACTTACGATGAGGACCCGAAAATGTTGAGAAAGGATCGATGAGCTCATTTCCAGCTGAAATCCGAGAGCTTGTGCTCTCCAACTACCCGCTGATTCTGGCCGCCCTGGGCGGCTACTTTGCCATATTTCTTCTCATCTCCTGGGCGGCCAAGCGACGACTCGCCCAGGAGGCTACCGATTACATTGTGGCTTCCCGGGATCTGGGATGGCTGGTGGTGACCTTTACCATGTTCGCTTCTGTTCTCAGTGGAGTGGGAATGGCGGGTCTGCCGGGTACGGTCTATTCCGTGGGGGTTCCCTTTGTGGTCTCGATCCTGGCGGGAAATTCCGTTTGCGCCATGCTGATGTGGTATGTCGGTCCCCGGATCTGGGTTCTGGGGAAGAAATATCACTTCAACACACCCGGTGATCTGCTGGGGGAGTATTACCAGAGCGATACCATTCGAATCTATACCGTCATTGCCAGCATTCTCTACAACATCACCTATATTGTGGCCCAGCTTCTGGCGGGGGGGATTCTGCTCAATGTCCTTTCAGGAGATATGATTTCCTCCGGGCTGGGAAGCGTCATCATTGCCATCATTGTCGTCCTGCACGTCGTATCGGCAGGGCTTCGCGGCATCGCCTGGCTGGATCTCTTCAATGGGCTGTTTATTCTGGGTTCGCTGATTGCCTACGGCCTTATGATTATCGGCGCGGCAGGGGGACTGGCGGGCGTCATGGACGGATTGGGGGCCATCAAAGAGACTTTCCTCACCATTCCCGGTATCGGGGGTGCCTACACGCCTTCCTACATCTACGGCATTGCTATTGGTTTGAGTGTCGGCTCCGTCGTTTTGTCCCCTGCGATGTGGATTCGAATGTACTCGGCTCGAAGCAAAGCACACTTCGCCAAGATTAGCGCCATGATGTTGGTGCTGTGGGGGCTGGCTTTTGTGATGGGTACTTTCCTGATCGGAGTCTATGGGCGGTCGGTTTTCTCCGAGGTCGAGAGCCCTGATTTCGTATCCTCGCTTCTGGCCTTCAAGGTGATGCCGATTTTTCCTGCGGCCCTGTTTCTGGTGGCCGTCCTGGCCGCCATCATATCCACGACCGACACCTACATGCACACTCTGACAGCAACGGTTGTTCGAGATTTCGTTGGGGCCGTGGTGTGGCCGGGGATGGACAGTTCCCAGGAGGTGAAACTCAATCGTGCCCTCATCATCCTGGTGGCAGGAATAGGCGTCCTGCTGGCACTGCTGAATCCTGTCTTGATTACCCCTCTGGCCATCTTTGCGGGTGCCATTACCGTGCAGCTTCTCACCCCGCTGTTGGGTGCAATCACCTGGTCTCGTGCCTCCACAGAAGCGGCCCTGATCGCTCCTGCTGTGGGCATTGGGCTAACCTTTGCCTGGGAGCTGGACTTTCTTCCCAATCCGGTCCCTGTGCATATCCTGCCTGGACTCGCCACCGCGTTTTTCGTCAACGTTTTCTTATTCTTATTGATCAGCTTCATGACCCGACCGCAGCCGCCTGAGCAGGTGGAAAAATTTCATGGGGTGATCGCACGGGAGCTATAGCTACATTCCGGCGGCGAACTGATCTTGTCCCGAGCGAAAAAAAGGACAGGCCCCGAAAGGCCTGTCCCAATTTTTCACTCGATGAACCGATCTTGTCCTGAGCTGTTGTCGTAGACGATCTTACCGTTGAGACCCGTCATGACCGACTTCATATTGGGAAT
>JACZQQ010000027.1 GCA_022545645.1 Acidobacteriota bacterium
AAGGGAAATTCCAAATCATAAATCATAAACAAATTTCAAATCATAAATTCCAAATTCCAAACAATCGAAACAAATTCAAAATTCAAGATTCGAAACTCGGAACCTGAGACCTTAGTCGGTTTTAGGTTTGAGATTTAGAATTTGGAATTTGTTTGGAATTTGAGATTTAGGATTTGGAATTTCTTTTAGGATTTCTTCCTAGAAAACCAGCTTGATGATTTCCTCATCAATGATCTTGGTTTTCTGATTGGCCCCCTCCAAGAGACATAAACCACAGAGATTATTGATGCGGCGCGCGATCCCTTTGCTGATGGCATGGATCAGGTAAAGTGCCGCATCAGAAAAAAGCTCTTTGTCGCAGCCCGCTATGCTGAGACGGTACTTGATATAGTTTGCCGTATCCTGGCGATCAAAGCGTTCCAGGTGGAACTTCACCGTGATCCGCTGATCCAGTTGCGGATGGTTCTTCAGATGCTCGGCCAGCTCCGGCTGTCCCACCAGGTGGACATTCAAAAGAAAGCGTTCTTCGACTTGCATATCCAGCAGAGCATGCAGTTCCTCATAGACCGCGGGGTCATCGATAATCTGGGCCTCGTCGATGATGAGGATATTTCTCTTGTTGTTGGTCACGTTTTGATAAAAAAAACGTAACAGCTCTCGAAAGTGATCCACTGGACCTGCTCCCTCACCATCTTGTCCAAATTGGCGAAGAATCTCCTCCAGAAACTCCTCCCCCTGAAAGATGGGATAGTTCACTAAGGCCACCTCATACTGGCTCTCGTGCAAGTTGTCGACGATGGTTCGAATCAGATGAGTCTTTCCGCAACCATATTCTCCCGTCAACAAGGCACACCCCTTCTCTTCACCAATGGCGTGAAGAAGCTGTCTGAGTGCTTCTCGATGCTGATCGGATGGGTACAAAAAACGGGGATCAGGAGTATTCTCGAAGGGCGGTTCTTTTAACTCCCAGTAATCGAGATACATGAGGTGCTCTTCAACTAGGCTAACAGTTTAGCAGGTTCCTGAGATCCGAGAACCCATCAGTCATTGGCCACTGCCGACAGTCCGGACTTTTCCATCTCGGGTGAGTTTGTATCCTTCAGGAAGCGTATCTTCTATCTTGGGACGAAAACCTTTCACACTCCAACCCTCCTCGGCAAAGCGCTCAAGAATATGATTGCGCACCCGCGGCCGATCCTCGGAATTCAGATAGCACTCCAAAGACAACTCACGCGCCGGCTCTTCAGACTGATCGAAAAGATAATCCAGAGCCGCCAGTCGAACATCGTCTGCTTCATCCCCCAAAAAGAGCGCTACGGTATCCACGAGCTGGGGAGATCGAACTCCTAGCAACCGGATCAATTGGGCGGTAGGATCGGAGCTGGCAGGAGGATTCTCCCAGTGGTCTCGCAAAACTCCGTTGATCTTCTCGGCAAACTCCTCTTCCTTCACCGTCTCTCGCAGAGCTCTAGCAGCCCAATAGACTTGTCTTTCTCTTTTCAGGAATTGGACCAGAGGCGGCACCGCCTTCTCACCCATCTGGACGATCCAGGAGAGCACTTCCTCCTTCTCCTGCTCATCCTGGCCGGAAGGAGAAACATTGATGGTAAACCGATCGAGCAGTGCCAAAAGGGCCTCGGGTGTGCCCATCTCACCCAGCCGGTGAGCCGCATTCATTCGGGTTGCCGGATCCCCATGGGGTTCTCTGACCTTCTTGCGCGCTCTTTCGATCTGCTTTTCAGGTGAACTCCGGAAAAGTGAGAATAGATCCATGGTATGAATGAGCCCGTATTGTTCTCAGGAGAATCGTCTCATAACTAGCAGACAACTGACAACTGACCGCAGACCGCAGATAGTTGACCTCCGTCACTTCGTGACGTCGTGCTGTCGTACGGTGTGGAAGGAGGTGAGAGCGCGCTGCACGCGCGTTTCAGGTGTTGGACTTTGAATTTGTTTAGGATTTGGAATTTGGAATTTGGAATTTCCGCTGACCGGGGGCAGCGGTCTTATTTGGTGTTGGTGAAGAGGATACTTCCGTTGGGCAGGATGATGCGTTTGAGTCGAAACTTGCCTCGTTGCCACTTAACGGGGGCCGGAGCCGCTGCTGAATTCAAGGCATGGTACAGACTCGTGACTTTGCGGATGTATTTTTGAGTTTCCGGATAGGGAGGCACTCCGTGATAACGAACCACCGTTCTTTCTCCGGCGTTGTAGGCGGCCAGGACGTGCTCCAGGTTCCCTTGAAAATAACTCATGAGGAAGTTCAAATAGCGGATTCCACCCCGGATGTTGTCGGCGGCATCAAAGGCATCACGGACGCCAAATCGCTTTGCCGTAGCTGGGATTAACTGCATCAGACCCTGGGCTCCCTTGTTGGAGACGGCAAACCTATCGTAATTGCTTTCCACAGCCACGACCGCCTCTACCAGATTGGCATCCAGATTGTATTGAGGCGCCCACTCGTTGATCAAAGAGATGTATCGGGTTCGGGAATCCACTCCTGTGGACTTCTGACCTCTGCCCATGTTGGTGAGGATCTTGGGGTCGGTCTTATCCACAGAAGAACCCATGCTGTCCGCCCGAAGAGATGGGTTGGCAAGGAGGACCAGAACCAAGGTCACAAACATGTTGCTTCTAAAATACATGTTTCCCGGAGGTGATCAGTCTGCGCGCTTTGTCAGCGCTTCGGAGTTCCTGTTTTAGGTAAAAGTCCCAGTTCCAGGTTACAAGTTTCAGGTTCCAGGGTGCAAGTCAGTGCCGCCCTTTCAGGGCTCCGAAAGCGGTCGTTTTCAATGCAAGCATGAGGACGTCCAGTGCGCCTACCGGAGGTAATTCTGGGACAGGCCCAGAATTCTGGTGGAAATCATTGAATACAAAGGGGGTTTTTTGGGGCTGGCACCAAACTCGCCCACCCCGCTTTGCAACGAGAACCTTTGCATACTCGTCTACGGTCTGCGGTCAGCCAGTCTTCCGGCTGTGGTCAGGAGGTCAGAGGGTCAGCCGGTCAGGTTAATCGAGAAACTCCCCCACCACCCGGTAGGTCTCCTCCAGAGCTTCGCTCAAACGGGAGGGATCTTTTCCACCCGCTTCTGCCATATCCGGCTTACCGCCGCCCCCACCGTCGACTAAAGAAGCAATCTTGCCAATCAGGTCATGGGCACTAATTCGGTCGGTGAGGTCCGAGGTCACCATCGCCACCAGACTCACTTTACCGTTGGTATGAGTCCCCAGGACTACGACACCGCTCTTGAGGCGATTCTTGAGCTGGTCGGCCAATTCGCGCAGCCGGTTGCGATCCAGACCTTCGACTTTCTGAGAGAGGACCCTTACGCCTTCGATCTCACGAACCTCGGCCAGGATGTTGCTGCTTTCCTTTTGGGCCAACTTCAACTGCAGTTCCTCGAGCTTCTTGTGGGTCTCCTTGAGCTCTCTTACGATTCTTTGCACGGTCTCTTCCAGTTCCCGGGGCCGAACCTTCAGATCTCCGGAAAGCCTGCCCAGCAAAGCCTCGTTGTCGAAGAATCGAGAGAGGGCGCCTTCACCGGTCGTCGCCTCCAGCCGGCGGACGCCGGCAGAAACACCGTTCTCGCTCACGATCTTAAAGAGAGCGATGTCGCCGGTTCGCTCAACATGAGTCCCTCCACACAATTCCATGCTGAAGCCAGGGATTTTGACGACCCGAACCTCCTTCTGGTACTTCTCTCCAAACAACGCCATGGCTCCTTCCTGGATGGCTTCATCCAGCTCCCGGACCTGGGTCTGTACCTTGATGTTTTCTCGAATTTTCTTGTTGACCAGCTCCTCGATTCCGAGGAGTTCCGCACTGGTGAGCGGTTTGTAGTGGGTGAAATCAAAGCGAAGACGGTCCGGCGCCACCAGTGATCCTGCCTGTTTGACGTGTTCGCCGAGAACTTCACGCAGGGCCGCCTGCAGAAGATGAGTAGCGGTATGGTTACGGGTAATAGGGGTTCGCTCCTCCAAAGAGACACTGCACAGTGCCGCGTCGCCTTTCTTCAAGCGACCACTCTTCACCGTGATTTTGTGGAGGCGAAGATCACGGAGGGGACTGTAGACGTGTTGTACCGAAGCCTGGGTGGTGTCATTGTGAAGGACTCCTTTGTCGGCAACCTGGCCACCGGCCTCGGCGTAAAAAGGAGTTCGATCCAGGACAATCTCTCCCGTCTGTCCCTCGGCCAGTTCCTCCACCAGTTGGTCGCTTTCAAGGATGGCCAAAACATGGCCCGAGACATCACGGGTCTCGGTATATCCGGTGAATTCCGTGGTCAGGTCCTGATCGGCGAGTTCCTGATAGATGGGTTTGATTTCCTTTTCCGCACCCTTCCAACTGACCCTGGCTCGTTCACGCTGTTTCTCCATCTCAGCGTAAAAGCCCTTTTCATCCACCTCCAGTTGGCGCTCCGCGGCAACCTCCTGAGCCAGATCGAGAGGGAACCCATAGGTGTCATAGAGACGAAAAAGGTCTTCACCCGGCAACACCCGCTGGCCCTTCTTGGCGATCCTTTCACAGATCTCGTCCAAGAGTTGCATCCCGTGATCAAGCGTGCTGCTGAATTTCTCTTCCTCGTGGTTCACGATTTTGGCAGAGTACTCACGAGTCTCCAGCAATTCGGGATAAGCGTCTTTCATGAGATCACAGACCAGGGCGGTGAGCGTGTAGAGAAATGGATCGGTTGTCCCCAGCATCTTTCCGTGGCGCACGGCCCGCCTGAGAATTTTTCTGAGCACATACCCTCGGCCTTCGTTTCCAGGCACGACTCCATTGTTGATGAGAAAGGCACAGGCCCGGCTGTGGTCAGCTAGAATCCTCAAGCTGACATCCTTTTTCTCGTCCTCTCCGTAGCTCACACCGGTCAGGCGGCAAGCCTCCAGAATGATGGGTTGAAACAGATCGGTGTCATAATTGCTCTGGACCCCTTGGAGTGCACAGGCGATTCTCTCCAATCCCATTCCAGTGTCGATGGAAGGGGAAGGAAGGGGTGTCAGTTTTCCTGAGGCATCTCTGTTGAACTGCATGAACACCAGGTTCCAGATTTCCACATATCTCCCGCAGTCGCATTCCAAGGAGCAGTCGCTATGCCCGGCTGGACTGATGCCCAGGTCATAGTGGAGTTCCGAGCAGGGTCCACAGGGCCCGGTGTCTCCCATGGACCAAAAGTTCTCCTTCTCACCCATCTTAAAGATGCGCTCTTCAGGTATGCCCACCCGGTCTCTCCAAAGCTCCAGAGCCTCGGTGTCGTCTCGATAGACGGTGATGTAAAGACGCTCCCCGGCGAGTTTGTAGATCTTTGTGCACAACTCCCAGGCGCACTCGATGGCTTCTTTCTTGAAATAGTCGCCAAAAGAGAAGTTGCCGAGCATCTCGAAGAAGGTGTGATGCAGGCTGGTGCGGCCCACCGTCTCCAGATCATTATGTTTTCCGCTCACCCGCATGCATTTCTGACTGCTGGTAGCCCTCTTGTAGTCGCGTTTTTCCAGGCCCAGGAAAGTATCCTTGAACTGGTTCATTCCGGCGTTGATGAAAAGCAAAGTCGGATCGTTCTCAGGAACCAGAGAGCTGCTCCTGACCCGCTTATGCCCGTGATCTTCAAAGTATTTCAAGAAGGTTTCACGGATTTCACTTGAAGTCTTCATGACCGTCTTTCTTGCCACTCGACCTGCTGAAAATAGGGCTCCAATTGCCCTCGAACCTGTTCAGGAGCATATCCGAGCCGAACACAATGATCATAGAGTTTCTTGAGCTGAGGGGCGACTCCGGGTGTGCCCGCCTTCCTCACCCATAACTGGACTGCTTCTCGTAGGCTGTCTGCTTCTTCCTTTTCGTTGTTGACCTGCTCTAAAACGCCCGGGATCATTCTAGCATCGATGCCCAGCCTCTTTAAATCTTGAGTAATTCTTCGATCTCCCCAAAGTCCGCGCTGACGTCGATCCAAGGCGCGCTGAAGGGCACAAGCCTGATCATTAATCAGTCCCTGTTCTTCAAGCCGGTCCAAAACCTCTTCAGCGGCCTGGGAAGTGCCGCGGGTAAGAAGTTTTCGACGAAGCTCGAAACGAGTGTGATTTCTTCTGGCTAGCAGACCTAAAGCACGTGTATAGAGGTGGGTGGTTGCAGGTTCCAAGTTTCAGGTCTTATGAGCTCTGAACGCGTTCTTCCTTGTAGACCGGGGTCATCCAGGAATGTCGATCCTCTACCTTGCCCTCGATATAGTCGAAAAAGTCCTGCTGGATCTGGGTGGTGATGGGTCCTCGTTTCCCGTCACCGACCACGATGTGATCGACAGAACGAATCGGGGTGACTTCAGCCGCTGTTCCGGCAAGGAAGATCTCATCCGCCAGATAAAGCATCTCTCGAGGCAAGGACTGCTCGAGGACCTCGTAGCCGCGCTCTTTGGCCAGGGTGATGACACTATCGCGGGTAATACCCGGAAGAATGGCATTGCCCAGAGAGGGTGTGTACAACTTTTCATTGTGGACCAGAAAGATATTCTCGCCACTGCCCTCGCTGATGAAGCCCTGTGTGTCCAGGGCCACGCCTTCGGCGAACCCACTCTTGACCGCCTCCATTTTGATCAGAATGCTGTTGATGTAGTTCCCGCCCACTTTGGCCATGCTGGGAAAGGTGTTGGGTGTGGCTCGATTCCAACTGGAGACACAGACATCGACGCCCTGCTCGACCGATTCTTCTCCGAGATAGCGTCCCCACTCCCACACCAGGATGAAGCATTCGGTGGGAGTTGAAAGGGGGTTGAGCCCCAGGCTTCCCGTGCCACACAAAATGAGGGGACGGATATAACAGTGTTCCAACTCGTTGACTCGAATGGTTTCCAGAATCGCTTCTTGAAAGTCCTGGGAAGAGAAGGGGATTTCTCTGCGATAGATCTTGCAGGAATCGAACAGTCGTTTGACGTGCTCCCCAAGACGGAACACTTCGGAGCCTCGAGAGGACTTATAGCAGCGGATGCCCTCGAACCAGGAAGAGCCGTAATGAAGAGCATGGGAGCTGACGTGAACGTTCGCTTGATCCCAATCGACGAACTGTCCGTTATGCCAAATTGTTCGAGACTTGGGAGCTGTCGTCATGAAGAAAAGAATAGGAGGCTATGGGCTTCAAGTCAATTTTGAGAACTTGGAGTCGGGTCCTTCTTGGCGAAATAGCCCTTTTTGGCCCGGACCCTAAAACCTCTCTCCTTGGCATCTTTAACGACCACGTCAGTCCTGCGCCAAGTTCCGTCCCGAATCGGATTGCTGGAGACGTAGGACAGGCGATATTGGTTGCGCAGTTCATAAGCAATGGAGTGGAAGACATCATTGAGTTGGCTAATTTCTTCGGGGAAAAATGCTTCTCCTCCCGTGCTTTGGGGAATGTCCCGGATCCTTTGCTGAATTTTCTCCCTTGCCGACTTGAAAACGCCGAAGAAGCCACCGCCGCTCGAGAGATCCGAGTCGAGAAAAGCGACGATGTAAAGTTGAACATCGCTTTCCTCGACCTTCTCGATGAGTTCCTTGTGGGAATAGAAACTGTCCTTGTCCTCTCCGTCGGTAAAAACGATGACGGCTTTCTTCGGTTCGTTCCCTTTCAGAGCCTTGTCCACGGCCAGATAAATGGCATCGTACAGAGCCGTGCCACCTGAGATGATGACGTTGTCCAGGGCATCGAAGATGTCTTCGACATCTCGGGTAAAGTCTTGTTCCAACCGGACTTCGTCTTTGAAGGCCACGAAAAACAGTTCATTTTCAGGATTGTTCTTGGAGAGAAAGAGCCGGGTGGCATCATTGACCAAATCGAATTTGTCTCGCATGCTTCCACTGGAATCGATGACGACCCCCAACGTTGAGGGGACGTCATCCCGGCCGAAATAGGTGACTTCCTGCTGAATTCTGTCTTCATAGATCGTGAAATCCTCTTTCTCGAGATTCTCGACCAGGATGCTGTCTTTGTCGTAGACCGATGCATAGAGAACGATTTGCTCGACCGCGGTGCGAAATTTCGCAGGAGTGCCCTGCTGCGCATAGCCCAGAGTCAAGCAAAAGGCTAAAAGAGAAACACTCAAGACAACTTGTTTTGAGGAGGTAAAATCAAGCATGGATCTGGGTGAAGGATCTTACTTCCGAGGGGCGAAATAACCCTCTTTGGCACGAACCTTCAACCTCGGCATACCCTCAGGAGGTTCCAGACTAACCTTGAGTTTACGCCATGAGCCGTCGTTTCTGCGGTCGGTGGGAGTGTAGCCCACCAGATATTGATTGCGCAGCTCGGAGTGGATCAGGTCACAGAAATAGTCCAGCTGTTTGAAATTGTTGGGGAAAAAAGCTCGACCACCTGTGAGACGGACGATCTCGGTAATGATGTTCCGCCCGTAACCCATATCACCCCTTTCGCCGATGACGTAGATTTGGGCATCGGATTCCTTGACGAAATCCTTGAGTTCGCTGAATGTGTAGCGGCTGCTGTTGTCCTCACCGTCGGTAATGATGATCAGAGCTTTCTTTTCGCTGCGAGCGGAACGAATCTTTTCCAAACCAAGGTAAATAGCGTCATACAAAGCGGTCCGCCCCTTGGGATTCTTGAGGGTAATCTCGTTCTGGATGTTTTCACTCCGATTGGTGAAGTCTCGCACCAGTGAGGAGCGTTCATTGAAAGTAACCAGGAAATACTCGTCGGCTGGATCTCCCTGTTCCAAAAACCGAATCACGGAGTTGCGGGCACTCAGGATATTGTCTCCCATGGACCCACTCATATCGAGGATGATTCCCACGCTGATCGGGGTTTTGTCACTGGAGAAATGGGTCAGAGTCTGTTCAAGCTTGTTTTCAAAAACCTTGAAATGCTCCCGTTCCAAACCGACCACGTAGCGATTGAGGGGATCCGTCACCGTCACTCGCAACACGACCGTGTCCACATTGATCCGGAAACGGGGTGCCTGGTCCTCGCTTTCACCTGCGAACAAACCGGTTGGAGAGATAAAAATGCCAAGAAGACAGGGCAATAATAGCCTTCTCATAAGAGTAACCTTATATCTATTGTAACGAATTATGTCTCGAAAGAAAAGGTGGCAGCCTGTCGGATCCTCAACTTTCTCTCGAGGAGGACTCACTGTTAGGACTCGTGAATCTCAGAGAAATAGTCGGTCGAAACCAGCACCTCTCTGGCTTTGCTTCCGTCGGGTGGACCAATCAATCCCTCATGCTGCATCATGTCCAGAAGCCGCGCTGCTCGCCCGTATCCGATTCTCAGTCGTCGCTGGAGCAGGGAAGTGGAAGCCCTTCCGGTCTCGACCACAAATCGTGCCGCCTCCTGGTAAAACTCATCCTCCAGATCCCCGATCTTGACGATGGTGCTCTCTACCTTATCCTTCTCAATCAGCACTTCCTCTTGATACTCAGGCTGGGCCTGACTTTTGAGGAAGTCCGTAATCTTCCGGATCTCCTTTTCGCTGATGTAGCCGCCGTGGAGGCGGATCAAACGAGAGGTTCCAGGAGGCAGGAAGAGCATGTCTCCCTCACCCAGCAGTTGTTCCGCGCCGTTGCAGTCAAGAACGGTGCGGGAATCAATCTTCGAGGCCACACGAAAAGAAATACGGCAGGGGAAGTTGGCCTTAATAAGCCCGGTCAGAACATCCACGGAGGGGCGTTGGGTGGCCAGGATCAGGTGGATGCCGATGGCCCGGGCCATTTGGGCCAGACGAGTCACCGAGGCCTCCACTTCCTTGCCCGTGGTCATCATCAAATCTGCCAGTTCGTCTACGATCAAGACAATGTAGGGAAGCGGGGCTCTCTCTTCGGAGTCTTCCCCATTTCTATGAATGAACTTGTTGTACTGACTGATGTTGCGGACGCCCACCTGGGCCAGCAATTTGTAACGCTCTTCCATCTCACTGACGGTCCAGGCCAGTGCAATGGCGGCCTGTTTGGGGTCGGTGACGATGGGAGTGAGCAAATGGGGGATGTCTTCGTAGACTCCCAGTTCCAGCCGTTTGGGATCAATCATGATGAAGCGCACCTGGGCCGGACTGCTCTTGTAGAGAATCGAACACACGGCACAGTTTAACGCCACACTCTTTCCGGAGCCGGTGGCCCCGGCGATGAGCAGATGAGGCATGGAGGCCAGGTCGCTGATGTAAGTATTTCCGTTGATCAGTTTGCCCAGTGCCATGGTGAGTTCGGAACTGGACTGTTGAAAGGCGGCCCCTTCCAGGAGTTCCCGCAGACGGATGGGCTGGCGGTGAAGATTGGGAACTTCGATCCCCACCGTGTTTTTCCCGGGAATTCGATCAATGCGAATCGACTGTGCCTTCAGCGCCAGGCAGAGGTCGTCCGTCAGGTTGGTGATTCTGCTGTACTTGATTCCGGCCTCGGGCTTGAATTCAAAAGTGGTGACAATCGGCCCCGGGTGGATTTGAAGAACTCGACCATGGACGTCGAATTCCGCACACTTGGTGGCCACGATGTCAGCCCGCTGCATCAGTTGCTGTTCATCGATGGTGTCCTCACCCTCAGGGACCTGAAGAAAAGACAAAGGGGGAGTTCGATAAGGACGAGCGATTTGAGTTCCAAGGTTAGGATTGAAGCTGTCCGCTGATTCCTCCACCGTTCCTGCAGGCGGCTGGGATGTGGGGGGAAGCATGATTTTGGCGGCAGGACTTTCTTCCACCGTTGCATCGGCTGCCGGTGGTTGATGCAGGAATACTTTTTTGGGAGGCGACTGGAGCACCAGCTTTCTTTTGTCCTGACCCAATTGGGCCAGCTTTTTTCTGTGTTGACGACGTTTCTGCCAATCCGCGTAGTGGCTACGCATAGCCCACAGGGCCTTCCAGTTGAGATTCTGGATCCAACTGAGGGTCTGGTCTATGGAAAGGCGGGTGGTCACCATCAGAGAGAGGAGCAAGAGGGTGGCCACCACCACCAGCGATCCCGGAGTGTTCAGGAACAGCAGAAGCAAGTGGGCAAACAGAATTCCCAGAATGCCTCCGGCGGTGAAGTTGACCGTCTCTGGCAGGTTGGGAGACAGCAGGGTCAGTCCGGCGCTGAGTGTGGCAACGGTGCAGCAAAAGGCAAAGAGCTTGATGAATGGATACCCCAGGGGCCGATTGCGCAGCGTCTTGTAACCCACCACCATCAGGAGTACCGGAAGGTACAGGGCAGCCAGTCCCAGAATCTGAAACAAGAAGTCGGAACTCAAGGCTCCCAACCGACCCACGTAATTCGCGTACTGCTGGCTGGAGGAGGAAACACTGGCCGAAGGGTCCAGGCCGTTGTAGCTCAACAGGGAGAGAACGAGAAGCAGCGAACACGCCAGAGACATAACTCCAAAGAGCTCACTGGCCTTGTGTTTTGGATAGAAGAACATAGTACTAGAGCTATGCACTTTAGCAGCCTAGGGTGACTAGACGGAACGCAGACAGCGGACAACAGACCATAAACCGAGCTTAGCGGCCACAGAGCTCGTAGTTTTGTCTGGACGCTCGTCATAGCTAATATGAGTCATAAGAAGTCAAAGATATACAGTCTAGGTTTTGACTTAGCTCTTCAAGTCGAAGAAGTGTGCCAGAACCTTCCAGGGCACGAAAAGTACAGCCTGGCACAGCAGTTGAGAAGGGCGAGTCGCTCAGTGGTTGCAAATGACGTCGAAGCCTTCGTGCGACAGCGTTCTTTTCCCAAAGACCACTAACGGTTCATCACCTATAGTCAAGGCAGTTGTGATGAAACAAAGTTCTGGTTGGAGTTCGCAGCAGCCACCGGCTTAGCCTCAAAAGAGATAGCCGGGGACCTGCTCGAGGGATACGCTGAGGTGGGTAAACTCCTCCACCACCTATTCCGGAGAAGTCCAAGCAAACTCTAGAAATTCTGAGGTGCTGTCAGTCGGCTATGGCCCAGTGTCTGTGGTCTGTGGTTAGTCTTCAATCATCACCGGGAGGATCAGCGGTCTCTTGCCGGTCTTTTTTCGCAGAAACCGTTTGAGACCCTTTCGAAGGATCTCCTTAAAAAGTTCCTCATCCTGTCTTTCTTCGGCCGTTGTTTGGGCCACCAGGTTGGAGACTTCCTCCTGAGCCGCCTCCAGGAGTTCCGAAGAAGTGTCCACCAGCACAAAGCCTCTGGAGACCAGTTCCGGCTTACCCAGAAGATCCCCCGTGAGGCGGTCCATTCGCAGAACCAGGACCACGAAGCCATCCTCAGAGAGATAGCGGCGGTCTCGCAGGACCACCTCGTCCACCTCTTGAATTCCTTCGTCGATAAATCGTTTGCCCACCTGGACCCTCCCGGCCACCTCCAGGGAATCGGGCGTGAGCCTCAACGAGTCTCCGTTCTCAGCGATGAGGATGTTGGAGGGAGGGATTCCTTGATCCCGGGCCAGAGCCGCATGATTCTTCAGTTGCCGGAACTCACCATGGATGGGAACGAAGAACTTGGGTTGAGTCACATTGATCATCAGCTTGAGGTCATCGCGCAGACCATGACCGGAGGTGTGAACCAGCGAGTGGCGGGAATCGTAGATTCGAGCTCCCCTTCTATAAAAATGGTTGATCAGGTTGGAGACCAGCTTTTCATTTCCGGGGATGATCCGTGCCGAAAGGATGACCAGATCATTTTCCTCGACTTCCATGGCCTTGAATTCATTCACGGACATACGACTCAGCGCTGCCATGGGTTCTCCCTGGCTGCCTGTGGCCAGAACAACGATTTGATCGGATGGAAACTGTTTGATTTCTTTGGGAGAAATGAGGAGATCCTCGGGTAGGTGGAGATAGCCCAGCTGTGACGCTGTCTTGACGTTGGCCACCATGCTGCGGCCCACGGGCACCACCTTGCGGCCAAACTCCAGGGCCAGGTCCAGGACCACTTGAATCCGATGAATGCTGCTGGCGAAGCAGGCCACGATGATTTTCTTCTCTGCCGTCCGAAACAGGTTGCGCAGGGTTTCGTACATGGTGAATTCGGAAGGCGCCACGCCTGAGATTTCACTGTTGGTGCTGTCGGAGAACAAGGCCAGGACGCCTTTTTCCCCGTACTCAGAGAGACGTGCCACATCGCTGAGCTTGCGATCGATGGGCGTCTGGTCGAATTTGAAATCTCCTGTCCAAATGATCTGCCCCACAGGGCTGGAGATGGCAAAGCAGAAGGCATCGGGAAAGGAGTGGGTCATGTGAAGCGGTTCGACGGAAAGGGAACCGAACTCGAGCCGCTGTCGGGCCTCGATGGGGATCAGTTGGGCCGACTGGTCCAGTCGGTGTTCCTTCAGCCTGGCGGCGACCAGGCCGAGTGTCAGACGGCTGCCATAAACGGGGACCGGAATCTCGCCAATGACATAAGCCACCCCTCCGGCATGGTCCTCGTGACCATGGGTCAACAGAATGGCCTTCAAATGCTCTTGATTTTCCTTCAGGAAGGTAATGTCCGGGACGATCACCTCCACTCCCAGGTCGCTCCCCGGACCGCTGCCCGGAAAGGTGACGCCGGCGTCAATGAGGATCATGTCACTGCCGTAACGCAGGGCCGTGCAGTTCATCCCAAATTCGCCCACTCCTCCAAGCGGCGTAATTTCCAGAAACTCACTCATAAGAGGGGCGAATTATAGCATTTGTGCAAGACAGGCGAATTGCTCGAGAGTGACGGATTCAGGTCGGGCTTGGGAGGCTATGTGGCAGGTCTCGAAGGCGGCGCGAAGGCGCTCCGGGTCATGATCTTGCTTGAGATTGTTCCATAAGGTCTTTCGGCGCTGCTGGAAGGCTTCCTTCAGTAAGGTCAGGAACCCTGCATAATCGGACACCTCATGAGGGTGCTGGCGGGGGGTTAGTTTCAGAACGTGGGACACGACCTTGGGTTTGGGGACGAAGGCTCCCGGAGAGATGTCAAAGCCAGCCATCCGGTGAAAATGGTACTCCATGAGCAAAGTGAAATATCCGTAGTCCTTGCTGTCCGGGGCGGCCAGGATTCGTTGCGCCACCTCTTTCTGAATTAAAACGGTACAGGATTGAAACCGATCTTTGATTTCGATCATCCTTTGCAGTATCCGGGTCGAGATGTTATAGGGAAGGTTGCCGATCACTTTGACAGGGCCGGTGCCTAGAATGGTATTCCAGTCCAAAGTCAGGACGTCGGCCTGGACGATGGTGAGGGGGGCGCCCGGGTGGGTGCCGTTCTCGGGCCACTGATCTTGAAGATAGTTCACCATCTCACGGTCGAACTCGACCGCGGTGACTCTTCGGGCCAGGGTGAGAAGGACCTGGGTCAAGTGGCCGGTGCCGGGACCGATTTCGACGACGCTGTCCTGGGAATCGATTTCAGCGAAGCGGACGATCTTGCCACAGAGGTTGGGATCGGCCAGGAAATGTTGGCCTAACGATTTTTTTGCCCGAGGTTTCATCTGCACCAAATTCGGTTATGGTAACATACCCGCTGTTGGATGAAGCTTTCGGGAAAGACGCAAAGGAGATCAAATGAGTGAGAACCTACAGGCAGTCACAGATGATACTTTTGAAGAAGAGGTCCTGAAGTCCGACAAGCCGGTGTTGGTGGATTTTTGGGCCGCATGGTGCGCCCCTTGTCGGATGCTTACACCCATTGTGGAAGAGGTTGCTCAGGAATTCTCTGATCAGGCTAAAGTCCTCACTTTAAACGTGGATGAGAACTCGGAGACGTCCTCCAAGTACAACATCAAAGGAATTCCCACCTTGCTCCTCTTTAACGGCGGCGAAGTCAAGGATCAGATCGTCGGCGCTACTTCCAAAGACAATATCGCCAAAATGATCCAGGGCCAGTTGCAGGAAACCAGCTAACCAGCAAGTGCCTTCCCATCATGCCTAATGTAGTGGTTGTCGGCACCCAGTGGGGGGATGAGGGAAAAGGCAAGATCGTTCACCTCATCACCGACCGATTCGACATTGTGGCCCGCTATCAGGGGGGACACAATGCTGGTCACACCGTCATCATCCAGGATGACAAATATATTCTTCACCTGATTCCCTCGGGAATTCTCCACCCTGAGAAGGTGTGTGTGATTGGCAATGGTGTGGTGGTGGATCCTGTGGCCTTGGAGAAAGAGCTGGAGATGCTCAAGGATTTTGAGGTGAAAGACCGACTGTTTATCAGTGATCGCTCGCACCTCATCATGCCCTATCACCGGGCGGTGGAGGCAGCGGAAGAAAATCGTCTAGCTGAGGGAAGGATCGGTACCACCAGCCGGGGCATCGGGCCCTGCTACGAAGATAAAGTTGGGCGGCGGGGAATCCGGCTCGGAGATTTGTCTTATCCGGAGTTGTTCAGGGCCAAGCTGGAGACCAACCTTGCCCTGAAAAATGAGATATTGATCCACCTTTACAAAGCTGAGCCGCTGGATGCCGAGCAGATCTATGTTTCCTATATGAAACTGGCTCCCCAGATCCTGCCCCTGGTGACCGACACGGCAGAGTATCTCAATGGGGCTATTCGCTCAGGGAAGAGCATTCTTTTTGAGGGTGCCCAGGGGACGCTCCTGGATCTTGATCATGGCACCTATCCCTATGTCACCTCTTCCAACGCCACTGCAGGAGGTGCCTGTATCGGAACAGGCGTTGGGCCGGGTGCGATCGACGGCACCATCGGTATCGCCAAAGCCTATACGACCCGCGTGGGAGAGGGACCCTTTCCCACTGAATTGACCGGCCAAATCGGGGAGCACCTCCAGAGCAAGGGGGCTGAGTTCGGCGCTTCCACCGGGCGGCCTCGTCGCTGTGGCTGGTTTGACGCAGTGGTCGTGCGCTACGCCTGCTTGATCAATAACCTCGATACCCTGGTGGTGACCAAACTGGATGTTCTCGATGAACTCGATGAAATCAAGATCTGCGTGGGCTATGAACGGGAAGGGAAGATCCTGGACCGCTTTCCCATGCAAATGAGTGTCCTGGAGGAGGTCACCCCGACCTATGAGACCTATCCCGGGTGGAAAACCGATACCTCAAAGATTCAAGATTATCAGGACCTCCCCAAAGCGGCCAGGGATTATCTGGATCGGATCTCCAAATTGATCAAAACCGATATCTCCATCATCTCCATCGGACCCGAGCGGGACGAGACCATTATTCTGGAAGAGAGCCCGCGACTTCAGAAACTCGTTCATTAGCCTCTTCTGCGATGGCCTGTGTCAACCCAGGCTTACACTCCCTTGAAAACATAGGAATTCCTGAGGGGTGAAAACCCTCATCTGTAAGGATTTAACTCCTTCTATAATAAGCATTTAAGTGGAATTCTCTAGGGTTTGGACAGACCTCATGGGAAGTGGCACGCTACGTGCTTATTTCAAGCTGAACGGATATGAAGTACGAAGCAGAAAGTCAGCGAGTCATCACCGCTGACCAACTTCACAGGCTTGAAAAACTTCTAGGAATTCTCAAAGGTATTTTCAACATCATCAGCAAAACCTACAGTTACGCCCCAATCTCCTCCACCATCAACCCGCTCATAGAGGACTTCGATTGCCTCGTCAACGAAATCGAGCGAGGCCATCCCAAAGGGTCCTCGAACCCTGACATTGTTGCTCTTCAACCACGATCCCGACGCTCCTGACAGGGAAGGACGATCCGATCAAATCGGTGCGCAGACGGCAACCTGTTGCCGTGAACGCTGTCTGAGACTTCATCTCTTGCTTGAACGATAGGAGGTGTAGAGTGACGCTTTATTTAGCCTTGTTGACCCTGACCCTGGCTACAAGCCAGACACTAAAACTGGAAGTCAGCCATACGGTTGAAGAATATTTGTCCCAACTCGGCCTAACACCGGATGAGTTCATCATTGTCGTTTCCGATGAGATGTCCAGAGGGGCCCAAGTACTGTATGAGAGAGACCCTTCTGGCCACGACACCGTAACATTCTTCTTTAACCTGAAGCTTCTTCAGAAGCTCTCCAGGGGAGAGAGAAGAGTGTTGATTGGCCATGAGGTGGGCCATCTGGTTCCGGAATGTCAGCGTCTCTGGGAACGGATCTATCGGGAGCTGTGTGCTGATGAGGCCTCTTTGAAACTGGTTCCTGTGGAGGAGGTCTCAGCCATGCTCTCCAAGTCCATCCGGATGTTCCCCTACTACCCTGCACGGCAAGAGTTTGTGCTCAGGCTGGCCATGATCGAGGAAACGAGACGGGTGAAGAGAGAGCAAGAGCACACAGTCGCTCCATCAAAAGAGGCCTCGGCAAGGAATGACTGGATGGACTGCGCCTGATCCAGACTCACTGACAGGCAAAGTTGCTGGCCACCCAGTTGGCAGGATCATTCTCTCCACCGGCAGGGCCCGTGTAAACAGCTCTACCCGGATAAGCACAGATGGGTCGTTCGTTGTCCACCACGCCGTCGGTGCTGTGGGTGGCAACGATGAACTCAGGTGCCTTGCCGTTTTCCACCCATTCCACCAGCGGCGCCAGCTTGTCCCAGGAATTCGGTCCCGGACCATTGCGACAATGTTCCATCCCGGGTGCCATGAAGAGCTGCACTTTCTGTTTGGCCGCATCGATGTCGCCGTTGAATGTGGTCGCCACGACGTCCTTGTAGTAATCCAGGGTGGGTTCGGGACTGGCTGCGGAGTCCGCCCAGCCGTGGTAAAGGATCAATTTGCTGTCGTTCTTGAACAGAAAGCGGTTCAAATCGGGATCGGTGGCATCGGTGATCGACATCATCAGGTCTCCCTTGCCGGCGGTGACATCGTCGATATCGAATTCCCACCAGGCATACTCAGGGGGCTGTCTGGTCTTATCGGGCACCTGAGAGAGGTCGTTGAAAGCGGGCATGGGAACTCCCGGATCATTTTCATAAAAGAGGTAGTTGATGTGGTCGGCAGTGGTGCCCGGACGCTCAAGCGTGCCCAGTCGACTGGGTGACATGGAATTGCCTGCGTGAGGGAAAAGGCCCGATGCCCAACCCGGCTCTGTCCCCAAAGATTTGCCCTTGAAGATGCGGACGCCTTTGCTGTCGTGTGCCCCGCGGTAGATATCCTTTATGGTTTGGAGTTGTTGGGTGGTGAAACAGGCGTCACCATTCACATTGTCCGGGCACATTTTCTCGGCCAGATCGACCTCGGGTTGGAAGTCGCAGGCCAGCGGATTGTCGATCACGCCGTCGGTGATTCCATCCACTCCGTTACACTTGGCCAGCACGGCATCGATCAATAGGTCGAACTTGGTCAGGCTTTCCGGAACGCCATCACCGTCCTGGCCAT
>JACZQQ010000196.1 GCA_022545645.1 Acidobacteriota bacterium
TCAGGGTAGGACTTACTTCAGAGATTAGAGTTATTCGGCACCTTAGGTTCCGAATCCGCACGAAAGCACGAAAGCACGAAGCGCGCTTCGCGCGATTACCAATGAATTTCCACCAGATCCCCATCTTCCACGAGATAACTTCGTTCCACCATTTGACCGTCGAATTTAGCCTTGCCCCAGACTCGAGCAAACTTGAAATTCTGGGCCAGCTCTCTGTGCACGGTCACGGCTACATCAAAAATCGTGCTTCCTTGTTTCAGCACATAAGGAGTGGGATGGGCTTCGGGTTTTTCCCCGGGAGCCTTGGTGTAGACGCGGACGATTTCCAAGGCATCGAACAAAAGCTTGGGAATCTTGCCCAGGTCTTCTTCCGACAGAGCGGAGAAGGGCTCGGCCTGAAAGTTCTCCTGGTACAATTCCTGCCAAGCTGAGAAATTCTCCTTCCCCTGAGGGTCGTCGATCTTGTTGCCGAGAACGAACAGGCGTGGGCCCCGGGAGCCATCGAACACGATTTGTCGATCCCTGAACGCAGCGAGGACGAAGTCTGTCTGCACCAGCAGATTGGGGTCGTTCACATCAAAAAGAAGTAATCCTGCATCCGCTTGCTGGATCATGACCAGCTGCCATGGCTCCAGGATTTCCGGTGCCAGTGGGGGAGTGTCCACAAGCTGAATTCGAATATCCTGGTAAGGCAGCATTCCTGGTAGAGGTTTCTGAGTCGTAAAGGGATATTGGGCCACTTTGGGTTCAGCGCGAGTGAGGTTTTTGAGAAGTTGTGACTTGCCGCTGTTGGGTGGACCGCACAGGACCACCTGTCCGGCGCCTTCTTTTTCGACGTAGTGAAAGGGTTTTTGGGAGGCCTTCGGCTTTTTTTTCTGGCCCTCTTTACGCTGCCGTGAAAGGCGGCGTTTGATGTCGGCCTGCATTTTCTCCGTTCCCTTGTGTTTAGGGATGGTGCGGAGCATTTCTTCGAGCGCCGCCACCTTCTCGGGGTTGCCGGAGGCACTTTTGAACCTCTGCTCAGCCTCAAGGTATGCGTGTGTCAAATTGGCCGGCACGGTTTTATTATAAGAGTAAATCGTTGTTGATTGTCCGATTCATTGTTGTGGGCACATGCTTGGTCAGCAAGGGTATAATAGTGTCTCGTCCCATGAATACCCATCACGTTTGCTGATGGGGCTTGGGAGGGAAGATTAAGGAGCGAGAAGAAGGTGATGCAGGGACATCGGCGACGACGAGTGACCCGCAAGCGGGTGCCCCGAGATCGCCCGCAACCCCCATCAGCCCGAAGGGTGGCGGCGGGACAGTATCGATTTCTTTGTCGCGAACTCGACGCCCTCGCACTCGCCACAAGCGTCATGGTATTCATGGGACAAGACACTCAGTCTCTAAAGTCGGGGTCAGGCCATCTCTCACAAGCGGGTGGGGGTGGAATTTAATGAACCTTTTCGCCAGCCTGACGTCTATGGATTAACAGATGGTGTGGGGAGGAGACAGTATCTTCTCTCCTTCTTGAAAGCCCAATGGAGCACCCCCAGTTACTGGCTTCCTCCCCGCTCTATCCACCCTGGTTCCCCCCATCCCTACTTCATTCAGGCGCCTGTCAGTTGGGGCAGTGTTTGCCAGGATGATGCATCCATCCTCTATTGTAGTGAAGAGAACCTATGCATCATTCAGGGCAGGAGTCTGTCCGAGTCATAGATGGGGTCGAAGAAATCCTGGCGGAGAGGGGGGGATTCGAACCCCCGGTGCCGTTTCCAGCACAACTGCTTAGCAGGCAGCCCTGTTCAACCACTCCAGCACCTCTCCGGATGGGGACGACTCCAAAAGTGCTCCGAAAGGATGCTGTATTGTAGAAAATGCGGGAGTTCCGGTCAAACCTATCCTCAGCCCCGATGACGCGCTAAGGGAGTGTCACTTCAACTTCCCGGCTCAAACTAAAGCTGAACTTGTGCTCAGGCTGAAATTCGACTTCCTTGCCCTTGGTGGTCAGCACGGTGGCCGTACCGGCCCCGCCCCCAACCGCAGCACCGACGGCGACACCCTTTTTGCCACCGATAATTCCGCCCAGCAACGCACCCACACCGGCAGCTCCGCCGATGACCTTGGCATCTCGGCTTTGGGTGCCTTCGGCCTGAATAGTAATATTTCCGGTCTTGACCCGAAGCGGCTCTTCCCGAAGACGAAGTTCTGTCAGGGTAATGGTCATTTCGGCCCGGCCCTCGACCCGGCCTGACCCTTCGGCGGCCAACAGGGTGCCATAGGCTTTCGCTCCCTCTGGAAACACCACCTTCCCATCAACCACCACATCCTGGTCCAGTATGGCGACGAACTCATCGCCGGCTTTATGGGTCCGGGTACTCATCGGCTCTGCCAAGCGGACCTCCAGCACGGTCCCCACAGGGACCCTGATCGTTACAGGTTCAGGAGGGGGGAGTGGTTCGGCGGCTACGGATTCGCTCACAAACTCCTGCTGCTCAGCTGGCGGAGAAGAAACCTCTGCTCCTGACTCTGGCTTTGGCTGCTCAGGCAGGGATGCTTCTTCGCTTTCAGCTAGATCGGAAAGGGACTGATCGGCGGGCTGTTGGGCCTCCTCTGAAGTCCCACCGCAGGCAAACAGGCCGATCAATGAAAGAATCGGAAAGAGAGTCGGATGTCTGAACATAGATTTCTCCTCTTCTAGATTGCAGGCTAGCCGGGATGATGCATACTCCCGGCTAAAGATGCCTTTAGAGGAAACAAGTTTCAAAGAAGTGCAGGGGCTACGAAACTTCGCACAGCCATAAGGGGGGCCAGTGGAACTGGGTGATGGAAACACTCCTCTGGCTGAGTGCGGACTGTGCCATCTCAATGGCTTCCGGAAGGCTCTTTGCGGTATCGAATCCAAGGGTGGTAGCAACTTCTTGATCCCGGGCCTTGACCACGATGATTTTGCTCAAATACTCCATGGCATAGCACCCCCAATACCACATGTAAAAAGGGTGGGCTCCGTGGTAAGCGTAAGAATTGCGGTAAAGGTCAATATAGCGCTCGTTACAAGCGAACTCCTCTTCATATTTCTCGATCTCAGCGGCCACCTTGGTCTGGGTCAGGACACGATCGAAGAACTCGATATAGGAAGGATGATGAAGGGGATGAAAGATTCGCTCCAGCGGATGAAAGAGGATCATCACCCCACCTCTACGGACCAACGGCTTTCCGATATAGAGGTTAAAGAGATAACCCGCTGTCAAATTCACGATCAACAGAGGGTTCATCATGGAATTGACGTTATAGGGACCGATATAGGGAACTCCCGCCAGGAGTACATCGGACTGCCCTTCAACCGGCACGACCTGTTGCTTCAATACATTTTCAAGGGTCTTTTCATGCACGGAGTCGTTCCTTCCCGCCTGGATGCTGGTCATCCCGTAGGGGGCCCGCATCTGCATGAAAGCCCTGCGCCTGACCGAGGCCGGCGTCATCGCCAGAACCCCTCTACTCACATGCAAGTTGAGCTTATCGAATGCATTGAGGTGGCGTTCCTGTTTTTGGAGAAAACCGAAAGCCTTGGGAAAGGTGTTGGTATCCAATGTGGTTTCGATGTGGAAAATATTCTGGTTCTCTTCGAGGACCTTCCCCATGCGGTCCAGCACATGATGCAGTTCCGAGCTTGGAGGATGCATATAGGATTGGGAGTGCATGAGGGCATGAACGTTGTGGTGATGCTTCAGGCTGCGGTAGGTGGAGAGTCCGGTGAGAATAGACTTGTTTCCACCGTCCATGCTGGAGAGGTTCATGTTGACATAGATGAGAAGGTCGGATTGGGCTGCCCGGCCGTTGATCTCAATGACCTCCCCCTTTTCCGTCTCTCCAAGGTACTCGATGTTTTCCTTATCCTCCGCATCGTGGTTGTACAGCCTGTCAGGGTAAAACTCATCAAGCACCTTCGCCCCGACACAGTGGCGGATTTCCGGTTCTGTCATTCTTCGATGCAAGCCCGTTGCTATAATCAGGTGAATGTCCGTGACCCCGCCACTTGCCAATTTTTCCAACACCACTTCCAGGATCAGCTGTCGCAGGTCCGGCCTTTGCATCGGAGGCAGGGGTAACGAGAGGTCATCAATAGTAACCGTTACCTTCATCCCTGGTCTCAGCTGTGCCGAGAGAGGTGGGCATCCCAGGGGATTCTCGATGGCTTGCTCCGTAGCAGCCTTGACGGCCTTGATGGCTTCCAAAGGAGCCGGGGCATAAATCACGCGAGTTCCCTCGGGTACCTCCTCATATAAGAAATTTTCCGCGTAGTGAAACAACAGCTTCTCGCCCGGCTTTGTGTAATAGATGCAGTCGTTACTCATGGTCACTCGAATTGAAACACCGTTTTGGTGACTTTCGACTGGCCCGTGTTCAGGGCACACTGGACCGCGGCTCGATAATCCTTCAGTGGAAATTTGGCTCCCACAATCCCGGCCAGGCTATCCCTCTGGGCAACCAGGAGCTCCAGCGCCCGCCGAAAAGTGGCGGGCTCGCTGGTGTAGCTGCCTTTCACCACGAGTTCCTTGTGCCAAATCGCTGTCCAGTCGATATTTCTTGGGACACCCGGCATGCCGACCAGAATAACCGAGCCCCCGCCGCGCGTAAACCGCAGGGCGTCGTCAAGGGTCCGCCCTGAACCCACACAGTCAAAACAGATATCGGCACCTCCAACTGCAGTGGGCCTTCCAAACTCCGGTTGATACAAGCGGGCATTCAGAATTTGAGCAAGTTCTGGGTACGGTTCTCCTGCTTGAACCACAACGTCGGCTCCCAGACGATCGGCGACCTCCTGCTGGTGGGGATGTTTGACTACCATGACAACCCTACAGGCACTTCCCACACCTCGGATTGCTGCCAGCGTGAGGGCTCCCATGGAGCCGCATCCCAGAATGAGGACCGTGCAATCATCTGCCAATGGGGCCTTCCGCACGGCCTGCAGCGCACAACTCAGTGGCTCCGCAATCACGGCCTGTTCGTTGGAAAGTTGGTCAGGGACCGGGTGGAGTTGTTTGTAGTGAGCCACAAAGCTCTCACTCCAACCGCCGCCCGTATCCC
>JACZQQ010000028.1 GCA_022545645.1 Acidobacteriota bacterium
TGCCAAAACGGGTCGGGTCCGATGGCAGTTTTATGTGGTGGAGAAAAGTCGAGAGGGTGGGGGTTCCATCTGGACCTCACCCGCCATTGATGAGACCGCAAACATTGTTTATTTCGTCACCGGGAGTTTGAAGAGTTACATGCCGCCGGATCCCATGCTGTTCAGTGAAAGCATGCTGGCCTTTGACGCGGACACGGGCGAAATGCTCTGGCATGACCAGGTCAGAGCTGCCGATACTTTCGACCTCGATTTCAGCTGCCATCCCATGATCTTCGACGCCGTGCATCCGGCCCAGGAAAACGAAGTACGCAAATGCGTCGGAGCAGGCAGCAAGGCGGGTTTTTACTGTTTTAACCGCTACACGGGACAGCGCTACTGGAAGGCCATGTTGACTTCGTCCGGTCCCTCCAGTGGTCCCATACTCAACAGTACGGCCGTGGCCTATAACCGTATCTTCGTGGTATCGAATGCCGCACCGGTGCGGGGAAGGTCTGCAATGTCTGTGACCGCGGCACTCCATGCCTATACGGGAGACATCATGTGGTGGATTGCCAACCCGGCCCACGTGCGCGGGCCTGTGGCTGTGGCCAACGGAGTGTTCTACCAGGGGTTTGACGACGGCACGCTTGAGGCGGTCGACGTCAACAGCGGGGAGCGGCTGTTCACACACAAGCTTCCGGGACTGATCCGGAGTGGAACGGCCATATCCAATGGCACGCTCTATACGGCCACCGGGGACACCCTGGGTTGGCGGCCCGGCGGGGACAAGAAGTATGGAGTTTATGCCTTCAGCCCGGATGGGCAGTAGACAGGAAGAGAGAGCATGCTTCGCGCGCAGAGAGAAAGAGTGAGGGGTCGTTCGGCAGGGGGAGGTCAGAGATGAATCGACGAAGTTTTTTGAAGGCGACAACCGGGGTGGCGGCCACTCTGGCCAACGGCATGGGTTGGACTCGGAATATGAGGGCTCAGGCAACGAGTGAGGAGGAAGTCGTCGAGATCAGTCTCGGTGCCTTCTATCCCATTGGGCGGTGGTACTTCGATCCCATAGGAGTTCATATCCAGCCCGGTCAGAGGGTCCGATGGAGCGGCCGAAAATGGGGAGGTTCCGTCACCGCCTTTCATCCTTCCCATGACAACCACGAGCTGCGTATTCCCGAGGGTGCCCGCCCTTTTGATTCAGGGATTTTGATCGAAGGGGATAATCCCAGAGCACGCTTCGAGTGGGTCTTTGAAGAGGAAGGGACCTATGATTACTATAGCCGCCGGCAGGAGCGGCTGGGGGCCGTAGGTCGAATCGTGGTCGGCTCACCCGGTGGTCCTGGAGAGGAGCCCATCGGATACGGAGAAAGCGCGGGCAGGGCCCTGACCTACCCGGACGTGCGGGAGGTGTTTTCCTGGTTGAGCTCTGAGAAAATCGTTGAGCAGGGGGTCATTCCCTATCCCATGGAACGGTTTGGCCGGACCTTTCCCGCCCAGGATTCTCACTTTTAAAAAGCGGTTAGAGGTTACTCCCTTCTCGTGCGGTCAAATTGCTGCTCTCCCCGCTCTCCGAATTGCCGGATGTTTTGCTCCAGCAACACTTCAGGATCGAGAACCCTGCCATTCTTGATGACCCGGTGAATGTTTCGTGTATGGCGGATGTCTTCAAGGGGATTGGCGTTAAGGATGACCAGGTCTGCATATTTTCCGATTTCCACAGTCCCCAGTTCCTTGTCCTGATGAAGGATCCTGGCATTGTTCAAGGTTGCGGTCTGGATCGCTTTCATCGGTGAGATGCCGGCTTGAACAAAAAGCTCCAACTCCTGGTGCAGGCTCCAGCCCGGCAGGGTGGCACCGTTGGGAGAGTCGGTTCCTGCAATGAGCAGTCCTCCTGACCGATCAAATCGGCGGGTAAACTCCTTCATTCGAACCAGGGTGTTCATCCACTCCCGGCGTTCTTCTTCTCCAAAGCTGGCCAGGGTGTTGGGTTCACCTTCGGGAATGTATCGAAGAGCAGGATTGGCGGCGAGATCTTCAGGGGTACGCTCATGTCGAGCGATGTTCACCAGCGTGGGAGCAAAGTAAACATTTCTCTGGACCATGGACTGGATCAAAGCCTCAGCTTTGTCGCTATCGAAGTTTCGATGCATGCGACCATACCAGTAGCGAAACAAGTGGTCCCGAATCGCGGGGTCAAAGTCAGAAGGAACCTTGACCGCTTCTCCCATCGAATCTTCCAGAACTCCATATCCATGTTCGATACCGTCCAGTCCCGCCTCGATGGCCAAAAGCGCACCGGGGGCCCGGCCATCAACCTTGGGACCCGTGTGCCCGTAGACCAGCAATCCGTGGGCATGGGCGACCTCAACCACCTCCTCCAGCTCAGCTGGTGTGTAGCCGGTGACTTTAATCCCGTCCACTCCCGCTTCGACCAACTTCTGGGCCAGTTCCCGAGGGGTGCTCACACCCATCGCCTTCACCGATCCGGGATTGATGGCAATCCCTGAAACGAACATTCTGGGTCCCAGGATGTTGCCCACTGCCAGTTCCTGTCGGAGCGTCAGAACTCTTTCAACCTGGCTGCCCATGTCTCGGACCGTGGTCACCCCATTGGCCAGATAGAGTCGATGGATCCAGGGGTAACGGTAATGAACGTGAGCGTCGATCAGGCCAGGGATAATGAATTTGCCGCTGGCATCAATGATGTGGGCGTTGGCAGGAGTTGTGATCTCCCCCTGCTTGCCAATCTCGCGGATGCGATTTCCTTCGATGAGAATCGTGGTTCCCGTCGCCGGTGGTTGTCCGGTTCCGTCAATCAGAGTCCCGCCTTCAATGACAAGGACTGCGTTGGGTGTTTGTCCGCCGACGGATGAAAAAGAAGCAGCAGCGAACAGGAAAAGAAAAGAGAGCGGTATGGATTTCCCCATATCGCCTATTTTCACGGGATGATCTCAGGAAATCAAGGAATGGGAACGGCTTCCAGGATCTTCTCGAGGATCTGGTCGGTAGACATCTTGGCGGCTTCCGCCTGAACGCTTCGAATAATCCGATGGCGGAGAGCCGGAATGGCAATCTCCTTCACGTCGGCAGGCAAAACGTAGTCTCGTTCGTGGAAAAAAGCCACCGTCTTGGAAAGAGAAAGCAGGTGGTGGTAGGCGCGCGGTGAGACCCCTACGGTAACCGCATTCTGGATGCCGTCGATTCCGAAGGCCTCCGGATCCCGAGTCGCCCTTCCCAGCCGGACCACATATTCTCTCAAACGGTCGTCGACGTAGGTTTCTCGGATCAATCCTCGAATCTCAATGACGGTTTCGGGTTGAATCAGGGGCTTCAGTTCGATCTGGCCCATATCGGTTTTGAGCATCGTGAACTCGTCTTCATGCTCGGGGTAACCGACTCGCAGCATCATGGAAAATCGGTCTTTTTGAGCCTCGGGCAAAATATAAACCCCCTCTTGTTCGACGGGATTTTGAGTGGCCAACACCCAGAATGGATCATCCAGCTTGAAGGTGTTTTCTCCCAAGGTGACCTGACGCTCCTGCATGGCTTCCAACAGGGCGCTTTGGGTTTTTGGGGTCGCTCGATTGATTTCATCCGCCAGTAAGATATTGGTGAATATGGGCCCGTGTTCCACACCGAAGGTTCCCTTGACCGGGTCAAAAATACGCGTTCCCACAATGTCTGCCGGCAAGAGATCGGGGGTGAGCTGAATACGCTGAAATTTGGCCTGCACCACACTGGAGATCGCCACCACGGCCAGTGTTTTGGCGACTCCGGGCACTCCCTCCAACAGAATATGCGCACAGCCACCGTGATGGCCGTTCTCGGAAGCCTCTTTTTTAAAGGAATAGGGGATTTCGGTAAAGAGACCCACCAGGAGGTTTCGGACCATCTCCCCCTGTCCGATGATGACCCGGTTGATCTCCTGTTCCATCTCTCTGAGGAGCTTGATGGCTTCTTCTTTGGTCATTTTTCTTCCCAGGCGAAAGCAGTCATTGTAGGGCGCTAACCAGGGCCGGGTCAATCAATAAAAAAAATCGCCAGCGCAGCAAAGCTGGTGACGATGAACCAATAGTAAAGGGGGGTCTTCTCGGTTACCGTTCGGGTACCGATCACCTTTCTTTCGTTCCAGAGAATCTCATTCAGATTTTTATACAATTCCGTCCCGGTATGGGATCGATAGTAGCGGCCTCCAGTTCTAATGGCCACCGAGCGCAAGGTGTTTTCATCGAACGTGGCCAGCAACCGATCACCTTCCTCATCGACTAGAAAAACGGTGTGCCCGTCCCTCTCCCCGATAGGAATGTAGGCCCCCGTTTCCGTGCCTAGACCGACCGTATAGGTACGCACGTGCAACTGAATGGCCTTTTGCACGGCTTCCTGCAGAGTTTCTCCATGGTCCTCTCCGTCGGAGATGAGTATGAAGGTGAAGTCTTCGGGTCGCAGTCCTTCGTCTATCTCCTGCTCTTTTTCCAAGAGCAGGAGGGCGTTCTTGAACCCGCCACCAATATCGGTGCCGAAAGTAGGTCGCAAGTCAGCCTCCAGATAGTCCAGATAGAAAACAATATTCTGGGCATCCTCAGTGAGATAGGAGAGTATGACGCTGGATCCGGCAAAGTTGATCAGCCCTATCTGACCGATGTTTTCATTTCGATGCAGGATAAAGTTCTGAATTTCCTGACGAGCTCGGTCGATTCGTGAGGGAGCGATATCCCTGGCCCTCATGGACAGGGAGGTATCTAGAAGAAAGACCACATTGATTTTCTTATAGATGTCTTCCTCTCTCTTGAGCTCGAACTGTGGTTCAGCCACGGCCAGAATCAAACTTCCGGATGCCAGAACGAACAAGAAGGTTAACCGAACATAACGGAATCGTGTCGAGAGATGGCTGAAACGTTCCACCTGTTCCATCTGGAACTGGGTTCTTATCTTGGTGATGTAGCGAAGAATAAGCCAGAAAAGAAGAACGGCGAGGGGCAGGAGGAAGAGCAGATTCAGGTATTGGGGAGCACCAAAGGACACGGATTTTACCCTGCTATCTTGGTATCTGCCTGTTCGATTTGATCTCTGGGTCGAAGGACTTTTACCGGCTTTTCATCCTGGTCTTGCTCCGCTTGCTCCAGAGCTGTCCTCACCAACTCGTAGTTGAATCGAATGTTCCAACGCTGCTCATTATCCTGTTCCAGGGACTTTCGATAGAGATCCTGCGATCGATGAAACCAGGCGAATGCATCCTCCATCATTTCTTCCTGAACGCCCTTTTGGAAGTATGCATTGCCGCTCCAAAAGTATGCTGCGGCCACGTCTTCGATGTCCTCCTGAATGCAGATGTCGGCTAATTCAATGGCCTCTTCATACTTTCCCATCTGGTACAGAAGTCTCAGCTGAGCAATCATAGCTCCGGAATACTCCCCTTCGAACCGACTTCTCAGCACAGAAGAACTTCTGAGGAACTCAACCAGATTCTTGTACTCCGTCATGGCTTCTTCTGCCATCTGGTCGTGTTCCAATTGTTGGGCTCTTTGCTCACGACCACCCACCGAAGACTGGAGATAGGCGTATCCCAGCAGGATCGCGGAAATGATGACGATCAGGGCCAATAAGAGGGGCAGAAATCCGAATTCTTTCTTCTTCACGGCGCTTAAACTATCAGAGAAAAAAATGCTACGTCAACGATTATCTGTAATATAGTGCCTCATCGTACAGGGTTCAGTGGCACTGGTCGAGATCATTCATAGGTTCTGGTCACGAAACGGGAAATGCATTCAGGTTGGATGATTTCGCTGCTGTGGTAGAGAATTTTTGAATCATCCCGGCTGTGAGACTGTACTCAGGAATCTTTGGGGAGGGGTAAAACATGGGGAAAATCGTGATTCTTTCCACCGGCGGGACCATCGCCATGGATCAGACAGCGAGTTCCTCTCACCCCGTGCCCTCTTTGACAGGCCGGGACTTCGAGCAACAATTGGCCTCCCAGTTCCCAACCGATATGGAGATCTTGGCAGAGGACATTGTCAATATACCCAGTGCCCATATTTCACTCGAGACCCTCCAGAAGATTTGCCAAAAGGCCCAGGGGCACTCATCCAACCCGGATGTGGCTGGAATGGTGGTCACTCACGGAACCGATACCATGGAGGAAAGCGCCTACTTTGCGCATTTGTGCTACAGCGGTTCCCAACCCGTCGTTTATACCGGCTCCATGCGTTCTGCCAATGAAACGGGATACGATGGGCTGAGGAATCTGATTTCCGCTCTTCGGGTTGCCTCTTCCCCAGAGGCCAGGGAACTCGGAGTGCTGATGGTGATGAACGAACAGGTTCATTCTGCAGGCGAGGTGAGAAAATTTCACACCCAGAGGGTGGATGCGTTTCAATCGCCTCCTTATGGTCCTATCGGTGAGATCACCTTTGACAAGCTCAACATCAAGCGAAGGATTACCCGGCCCGCTCAGAGTCTTGAGCCAAACTATGTGACTCCCGTTCCCCTGGTAGCTCTCACCGCGGATTTTGAAGTCGCCCTCCTGGAAGCCGTTCAGGAGATGAAGCCTAAGGGAGTGGTTATCGAAGCCCTGGGAGGGGGACGAGTGCCCCCCAAAATCATGCCTGTTCTGGCAGATCTGATCGAGTCCGGAGTTCCCATTGTGATGGCCACCCGATGTGGCATTGGACCGGTGATCGACCAGTATGGCTACACGGGTGCTCATCGCGATCTGAAAAAACTGGGATGCACTTTCGCTCATAATCTCTCCGGATCCAAGGCCAGAATCAAGTTAATGCTGGTTTTGGGAAACGGAATCGATTCAACCCAGCTGAACAGGTTCTTCGAAGAGGAATCGTAACGAGACACTAGTCATGAGATACGATCTGGCCATTGAAGGGGGAACGCTGGTCAGCGGGACCGGCCTGGAGAAGCAAAACCTCTACATTCAAGAGGGTGTGGTCGCTAACGTCACTACAGATCGCCTGGAGGCACGTCAGCACTGCGATGCGTCGGGTCTGTGGGTCCTCCCGGGGATGATCGATGGCCATGTCCATTTTCAAGATCCGGGCGACAGCAGTCGTGAAGATTTCGTCTCGGGTTCCAGCGCCGCAGCTGTAGGTGGGGTCACGACGGTGATTGAGCACACCCACAGCCATCCCGTCCGCAATACCCGTTTCTTGCAGGAAAAGATTGCTCATCTCGAGAATCGCTCCCTCGTGGATTATGGACTGGGTGCCCATGTGTGGCCCGAAGACATTCCACAGGTGGAAGAATTGTGGCGTGCCGGCCTTCAGTTCTTCAAAGTATTTACCTGCAACACCCATGGGGTGCCGGCCATTCTAGCGGGAAGGATGCTGCAGCTTTTCCAATCCCTGGCCAGGTTTGACGGTCTTTGTCTGGTCCATTGTGAGGATGAATTCATCACCGCCGACAATGAGGCGTCGCTCAGAAAGCTGGGCCGGAAGGACTATGGGATTCTATCCCAGTGGCGAAGTCAGGAGGCCGAGCAGGTGGCCGCAAATACCGTGGTTCTGCTGGCCAGACTCACGGGTGCCCCAACCATCATTGCTCACATCAGCCACCCGGAGGTTCTCGACATCGTGGCCCGGGGACGTCAGGAGGGAGCCAGGCTGTGGGCGGAATCCTGTCCTCACTATTTCTATCTTTCCGAGGAGGACATTCTCAAGCACGGACCCTACCGAAAATGTACGCCGCCCGTGCGCAGCAAGGCACAGGCAGAGGAGCTTTGGCAGCGGCTGGCAGGCAGCGAGATTACCCACATTTCCAGTGATCACGCCCCCTCGACCCTGGCCCAAAAAGCCGAGGGTGAGGAGGATATGTGGGAGGGACACTTCGGATTGCCCGGTGTGCAGACCACTCTCAGCATGCTCCTGAATGCTGTGAATACAGGTCGCTGTAGCCTGGAACGCGTCGTACAGCTGGTCGCTGAGACACCGGCTCAGCTTTACCGCCTCTGGCCCAGGAAAGGAAACCTGCAGCCTGGAGCAGACGCGGATATTGTCCTCGTTGACATGAAGGGCAAGCAAACCTTGAGCAACGATACCATGCTCAGCCGTTCCGCGTGGACCCCCTATGATGGGGTGAAAGTTCAAGGATTTCCGGTTGCCACCTATGTGAGGGGACAGCTGGTGGCAAGTGAGGGCAAGGTCGTGGCCAAGCCGGGTACGGGCCGCTTTCTTCCCGGGCCTGGATTTGAAGAGAAAGGCTGAACATGGAGAATCCGAAGTACGTCACCGTCAAGGGGATCAAAACGAGATACTTTGATGAGGGAGCGGGAGAGCCGCTGATCCTTTTCCACGGCGGAAGCTTTGGGAATACCGACAACGTGGATCTTGCCGATAATTGGGATCGGAACTGGTCCTGGTTCCTCAAATCGTTTCATGTTTACGCTCCCGACAAGCTGGGTCAGGGATTTACCGAACTTCCCCAAAGGGATGAGGACTACACCATGGCGGCTGTGGTCCGGCATGCCTATGACTTCATCCAGGAGATGGGCCTGAAGAAGGTCCACCTGGTGGGTCACTCTCGGGGTGGTTTTCTGGTCACCCGATTGGTCCTTGAGCACCCGGAGCTGGTCCAAACCCTGGTGATCGTGGACAGCGGGACCCTCGCTCCAGGCGAGAATCCGAGCAACTCCAAGGAGCGTTCCAAGATGGGCCGGGCCAAACTTCTCTCCGATGCCCCCAGACCCTTGTTGAGCCGGGAAAGTTTGCAATGGGTGAGCGAGGCTTTTTCTTCCTCGAAAGAGCACGTCACTGGAGAGTGGATCGCCATTCGACATCAAGTGGCCAACCTTCCCCAATCGATCCAAGCCATAGAAAAGATGTCCACGCTGTTTTCCACGACCTTTCTTCCCCAGCTGGCCCGGCAGAAAGAAGAGACCCTGCAGTGGATCCAGGAGGGCAGGCTCACTACTCCCACCCTGCTGGTCTGGGGTTACAATGACCCTTCAGCCTTGATCTCGGGTGGAATGGAGTTGTTTGGTCTGTTGGCTCCCAGCCTCTCGCGTGCCCAGATGCACATCTTCAATAACGCCGGCCACTACTCCTACCGGGAGTACCCGGAGGACTTCGCGCGAGTGGTCACCGATTTTATCCTCGGAGGAGATCAGGGAGAATGAGGTTAGGGGAATTCGGTGCCAGCCCCATGAATTCTCCTTTAATTTCGGGACTTTGCGGATGAATTCCGGGCCTGTCCCAAAATTCCCCAGAATTCCAGGGTGACACGTTTCCGCAACGGCTGTAAAATACTTTGATCGGGTCAACTAAAATGTCCTAAAAACATCTCTGATAGTAAGAAGGTGAATGCCATGAAAAAACTGCTTTTACTTCCCATGACTCTGTTCATGATCGTTCCCGCTTTGGGTCACGGGGACGCGCTTTCCCGAGAGACCTTGAAGAAATTCTTTCCCGAAGCCGAAAACTTCGTCAGCCGCCAGAAATCCTTGACCTCTCAGCAACTCCTTCAGGTGGAAAAGGCTTCAGGAGATGAGGTTCAGGCAGTGGACAGAGATCTGACCGTCTATGTGGCCATTGCCAAAGACCCCCAGACCGGCAAAATGCAGTCGATCGGCGGCGTGGTGGTGGTGGACGCCATGGGTGCCAAAGGCTTTCTCGATCTGGCCGTGGGTTGCAATCTGGATGGCTCCATCAGGAAGGTTTTAGTCCTGGAAAATATGGACGACAAGGAACTGGAGTCCGAGACCTTTTTGGGGCAACTGGAAGGGAAAGGCCCCTCCGATAGCTGGGACCTGGAGAATGGGTTTCGGCTGGTGGGAAATCCGGCCAGCGCCCGGGCAGTGATCCGGGCGGTCCGCCGTGGGATGTACCTGTTCCTGGCTTTTATGGGCCGATAACATTTTCAGCTCGGGGTAAAACCACTACGCTTTAGAATCCACTCATTGAGTGCTGTCGACCCAGAAGTGACATGTTAAACGCCATCATCCGTTTTTCCCTTCAAAATCGGCTCCTGATTATTGCCGCATCCGTTTTCCTGGTGGTTTACGGTGGCTACGTCATGGTCAATCTTCCGGTTGATGTGCTGCCGGACATTAACCGTCCCATGGTGACGATCATGACCGAGTCCCATGGTCTGGCACCTGAAGAGGTGGAGCGTCTCGTCACTTTCCCCTTGGAAACCCTCCTCAACGGAGCCACCCATGTGGAGCGAGTGCGCTCGCAATCGGCGCCGGGACTTTCCATCATCTGGGTTGAATTTGGTTGGGATACCAATATTTACATCGCCCGACAGATTGTCAACGAGAGGCTGCAGCTGGCATCGGCTCAGCTTCCTCCGGAAGTGGTTCCCGTGATGGGACCCATCAGCTCCATTATGGGAGGGATTCATCTCATCAGCCTGCGGGCTGAAGAGGAAAGCATTTCCGATCTGGAACTTCGGACGCTGGCCGATTGGACCATCCGTCCCCGGATTTTAGCCATACCTGGAGTGGCCCAGGTGGTCAACATGGGAGGTGGAGTCCGGCAGTATCAGGTCTTGGTGAATCCCCAAAGGATGAGGGATTTCTCCATTAGCCTGGCTGAGGTGGAGAGGGCCATTGGATTCTCCAATTCCGCCACCTCGGGAGGGTTTCTCAATCGAGGAGACCAGGAGTTCCTGATCCGGAACATAGGACGGATCGAATCACTGGATGATTTGAGAAACACGGTGGTCGCCCTACGCGGATCGGTTCCCGTCTATGTTCGGGATGTTGCCCGGGTTCAATTTGGTCCTCAGATCAAGCGAGGAGAGTCCTCCTACAACGGACAGCATGCGGTCATCATGCAGATCACCAAGCAGCCGGGCGCCAACACCTTAGAGCTGACCGAGCGGGTGGAGGCCGCCTTGGATGAAATTCGGGCCGGCCTGCCCGAAGGCGTGGTGGTGGATCCGGCTGTTTTTCGCCAGGCTGATTTTATTTCAACTGCCATCGACAACGTGGTTGAGGCGCTTCGCGATGCTTCTATACTGGTGGTCATCGTCCTGTTTCTCTTCTTGTTGAACTTCCGAACCACAACCATCACCCTGACCGCCATCCCGCTCTCCTTTTTGATCACCGCGGTGGTGATGAAATTCTTCGGAATCAGCATCAACACCATGATGTTGGGAGGATTGGCCATTGCCATTGGCGAGTTGGTGGATGATGCCATCGTGGATGTCGAAAACGTCTTCCGGAGACTGCGCGAGAATCGCCAGAAGGACCACCCGGAGCCGGCCTTGAGCGTTGTTTTTCGAGCTTCGAGCGAGATTCGAAATTCCATTGTCTTTGCCACCCTCATCGTGATTTTGGTCTTCTTGCCCCTTTTCTTTCTGAGCGGAGTGGAGGGGCGGCTTTTCACTCCTTTGGGCATTGCCTATGTGGTCTCCATCCTGGCCTCGCTTCTGGTCTCCTTGACCCTCACGCCGGTGCTTTGCTACTACCTCCTGGGCCGCTCCAAGCTCCTGGAGCGAAGGGAAGATGGTTGGCTGGTCCGACAGCTCAAGCATGGGCAGACCCTACTTCTGGACGTTACTCTGGAGCACCCCGGGAAGATTCTTCTGGGGGCAGCCTTCCTGGTGCTTTTTGCCCTTTCCTTTATCCCATTGATGGGCCGGACCTTCCTTCCCGGCTTTAATGAGGGAAGCTATACCATCAACCTGGTGGCCGAACCGGGCACTTCACTTCCTCGATCGGACCAAATCGGTACCCGGGCGGAGCTATTGCTCCTGGAAGTGGAGGAAGTGGTTTCGACCGGCCGCCGCACGGGGCGGGCGGAATTGGATGAGCATGCCGAAGGGGTCCATTACAGCGAAATCGACGTCACCTTACGGGAGGGTCGTCCCAAAGAAGAAATCGAGGCGGAAATCCGTGAGAAGCTGGGCCAGATCCCCAACGTCAGTGTCAACGTGGGGCAACCCATTTCTCACCGGATCGATCATTTGCTCTCAGGGACCTTTGCCGAGATCGCGGTCAAGATTTTTGGTGAAGACCTCACCGTATTGCGCTCTCTGGCGGAAGAGGTTGAGCTGATTATGGGTCGTGTCACAGGGGTCAGGGATCTCTATGTTGAAGCGCAAGTCCCCATTCCACAGGTGCGTATCGAGGTGAACCGGACCCAGGCGGCACGGTACGGCTTGGGGGTTGGAGAGATTACCGAGGCTCTGGAGACCGCACTCAATGGACGGGTCATCACCCAGGTCCTGGAGGAGCAGCGCAGCTTCGATGTTTTTCTCCGTCTGGATCATTACTGGCGGGACAACCTGGAGTTTCTGGATGACGTTCTGGTGGATCTTCCCACCGGTGGGAGCATTCCACTGGCCCAAGTGGCCTCCATCGAAACAAGTACGGGCCCTAACCAGATTCTCAGAGAAAACGGATTGCGACGCATCGTGGTCCAGTGCAATGTGGCAGGACGGGATTTGGGGAGTGTGGTCGAAGAGATTCGTGACAAGGTGGCGGCCCAGATGGATTTTCCGGAAGGCTATTTTGTCAGTTATGGAGGTCAGTTCGAGAGTCAGGTTGAGGCCACCCGTTTAATCCTGTTGTTGTCCCTCATTTCCGTCACTGCCATCTTTGTTCTCCTCTATTCCCATTTCCAGCGGGTGGGCCTGGCCCTGCAGATCATGCTCACCTTGCCTTTGAGCTTCATCGGAGCCATAGCGGCCATCTTCCTGACCGACGGTATTCTGTCGGTGGCCTCGCTGGTGGGATTCATCACCCTTTTAGGAATTTCCGCCAGAAACGGGATCATGATGATTTCCCACTATTTGCACCTCATGCGTTATGAGGGAGAGAAGTTCGGCAAGAAGATGATTGTCCGTGGCACCCTGGAGCGCTTGGTCCCGGTGATGATGACCGCGCTGACCACGGCACTCGCTCTGGTTCCGCTGGCCCTGTCTCGGGGGGTTGCCGGTAGGGAAATTCTCTACCCGGTTGCGGTAGTCATTCTGGGTGGCCTGATCAGTTCTATCCTTCTGAATATGGTGGTCTTGCCCTCCCTCTTTCTCAAGTTCGGTAGCCCGGCCTACCCGGACGATGAAACCCGGGAAGACGATCGAATCGAAGGGGGACCCGAGCCGCTGACAGTCTGACCGCAGCCGGCAGACCGGCTGGCAACAGACAACAGACCGCAGATCTTTTCCGACAGCACGACAGCACGAACGCGAGCGCAGCTCGCTTCTTCGCTCGCTATTGCCGGGAGCCCAGGTGGTGATCCATCATCAGCAGGGTTGCCGGTTGATCTCCTACCAGAGTAAGTTTTTGCAGAATATCGCCGGCAGTTTTCTCCTCCTCGACCTGCTCCTTGATGAACCATTGCAGTTCCACCTCGGTGGGGTAATCTTTCTCGTCTTGAGCCAACTTGTAGAGTTTGTGGATTGCTTTGCTGATCTCCTGTTCGTGTTTGAGAATCTGCTCGAACATGCGGCGGGGTGACTTGAAGCTCTCGGGAGGTCGGTCGATGGCCTGAAGGATCACCCGGCCACCGCGATTATTCATGTAGTTATAGAGCCTCATCGCATGGCCTATTTCTTCCTTGCTCTGGACCTGCAACCAGTGTGCAAAACCATCCAGATGGATTTCCTGGCAGTAGGCGGACATCGAAAGATAAAGGTAAGCCGAGTAGAATTCGCTCTGGATCTGCTGGTTCAGAGCACTCTCAATCTTTTTGCTGGGCATCTGTATTTCTCCTTTTCATCATTCCAGTGCAATAATGTTACGATTACATCATACCGCAGACCACCGCTGACAGTTGTCAGCGGAAATCCCAAATTACAAATCCCAAATCCGAAACCTGGAACCTGGAACGCGAGCAAAGCGAGCTACTTCAGCCACCAGAATTCGAAGGCCACGTCCTGGTCAGGGAAGAGGCGCCGAAGAGCTTCGTTGTAGATGCGCTTCTGTTGGGCGTAAGTTTCTGGAAGGGGGTCCTGTTCAGGCGTGGTTTTATAGTCGATGGCCCGGATGACTCCCTCCTCCTCTAAAATCAGATCGATGATGCCGTGCCAGGCTTGACCCTCATCCTGTAGATAGACCGGGACTTCTCGTCCTAGAATTCTGGCAGCGCGCACCCGCTCAAGATAGGGATTTCCCGAGGAGTCGGCCAGGTTTCCGGCGTAAAATTGCTTCAGCACTTTCTCAGCCGCTTCACTGACGTTGCTGTCAGAATGCAGTTCAGGAATCCCGGAGAAAGAGACCGAGAGTTTTTCCGGTTCAAAAGCATCGTCGAGAAGATAACGCTCGAGATAGGTGTGTACCAGACGGCCCACCAGCAAACCGGTTTCCCGGTCTGCTTTTCCAGGATAGTGATGATCTTCTCGGATCTCCCCTTCCTGGTGTTCCGGATCGGAAGGGTGGCGAAGGAGGGGAGGACGGGCTGCTCGGTAGTCCGAGTAGCGCTTCCGCCAAAGAGATTGATAATCGTCCTCCTGAAGGTTCACGGAGGGAGAAGGCACTTTTTGGGGGGTGATCTCAACACCGGGTTGATAAACAAAACGTAGAGTGCCGTTACAAATCTCGACCTGTCCACCTTGCGAATCAGCGGGAATTTTACTCTGGGCAGAGCTTATGAAGTCTTTGATTTCCTCGGGAAAGGAACGGCCCTTCGAGCGTGGACACAAGAGGACCAGGCGATCACGGGCACGGGTGGCGGCCACGTAGGCCAGACGTTGGGCCTCAGACTGGGCGCCTTTGCGCTCCAGCTCCAGCGCTTCAGGATAGGATGACGTGACGATCTTGAGCGGGCCCCATTGCAGGGAAAAAGCTTGCACTCTCTCACCCTCCTGAGTGGTCAGGCTGATCACCTCCGCAGAATTTCGTTTTCCCGTTGATTCCACCAGGTCTGAGAGAATCGCACTCCAGCCATAGACGATGGTAAAGCGTCCTTCCAGTCCCTTGGCTTTGTGGATGGTCATCACCCGTATTGCATCCACGTTCTCAGTGGCAACCGTTATATCTTCTCCCGGGTTGTCGCTATCCCGCCGACCGCTTTCCGCAGCTCGAGCGCGTTGCTTCAACAGCCACACCAGGGGAGGGATCACGGTCATCTCCATGGCCTCCTGGAAGTTCTCCAACACCCGGCCGATTCGGACCAAAGGTCTTCCTTCCCGATCCCCCGGTTCACTGTAGAGGGCTGTTGGGATGAAGGCTCGGACTTCTGCTAGCCACTCGGAAAGCGTTTTCTTCAGACGTTCTGCCGCCAGTCTTCGCAGATGCTTGATCCGTGTTCGAACTTCCTGGGGAAGAAATTCGGGAAGGGTCTCCTGCGAGTGAAACAGCTGCTCAGGAGGAATTTCCTCCAGTAAATCGTGGAGCTGTGGATCGGGCAGGTAGAGAAGAGGCGCTCGCAGGACGGCCGCTACGGCCAGTTTATCCTGAGGATGAAAAAGTGCGATGAGTAGATTCAACAGATCCAGGACCTCGGGTTGGCGATAGAAGGTCTTGGCACCGCTGCTGATGACGGGAAGTCCGGCGTTCTGAAGGACCGGCAGTAGAGCATCAACCTCCTTCCCGTCTCTTACAAGAACCAGGATATCTTTGTAGGGAGGCTTTTCCGAACTCGAACGCTTGAGGTACTCCTGGATTGTTTTCAGGGTTTGAGCCGCTGCGTAGATTCTCCCCTGATCGGCATTGAAGCCCCTCCCTTCTCCGTCTTTGTCCGTAAAAATCCACTCAGGCAGAACTTCCTCATCGGATCGGAAAGGAACCAGTGCTTCATCTTCGTTTGTCAGTGCCAGTTCTTTCTCGAAGAAGTGATTCACGAATTGGGTTACCGCCTTCACGCTTCGAAAGCTGGTCGTCAGATGAAACTCGGTGTGCTTCAACTGGCAGCCGGTATACCTTTCATAGTGGCGATGAAAATCGAGGATGGAAGGGACATCAGCGTTCCGGAAACGGTATATGGACTGTTTGGTGTCCCCCACAAAAAAGCCGAGAACCTCATGTTGGCCCCGGGGGGTACGCTTGAGCAGAGCCTTGAAAAGCCGAAGCTGGTCGGGGTCCGTATCCTGGAACTCATCCACGAGCAGGGCCCGAAGCTTTGCCTGTTCAGCCTGGCGGATAGAAGGATGCTCCTCGAGAAGCTTGACGGCCAGACGAATCATCTCGTCGAAGGTAATAAGACCCAGTTCCCGCATGGCCGCTTCCTCGGACCAGTCGATGAAGCGCCCCAGGAACCCGGTCCATACCGTCCATATTTCTCCAAACTCCTTGGCCACGCAGTGGCGAACTGCAGGGACATAGAAATCGGTCCAAGATTGGAAATACCGGGAATGCTCGGGTGGGAGCGCCCGGATGGCGACTTGAAGAGTTTTCGTCTTCGCACGATCCAGGAAGAAGTAGCCCTTCACTTGCTGGATGAAGCCACACAACTCCCTGAAAGCTTCCTGTTTTCCGGAAGTGATGCCCTGGAGTATCTGATTCAACTGGTCGCGTCTGCTTTCGATCGTGGAGCCTCCTCCCTCGGCCAGGGCTTGGACCAGGGCGTAGCCTGCATCGACCAGTTCCTGCATCTTCTTTTCGTTCTTCAAGGGAAGAGCTTCCGCTGCCTGGCTCATCCAGCGAAATTGATAACTGTGCTTCAACCACTCACAGATGTGTTTAATCGGGACCACCTGGAGAAGCTGGGCCAGTTCTTTCTGCAGTTGGGGATCGGCCAGGACTTTTTGCTGCCACCAGCGCTCCAGGACTTGATCCTTTACCCCGACCAGATCGTCTTCATCCTCCCTGGCGAAACGTGCCGTTGGCGGGATCCCGGCCTGCAAGGGATAACGGCGAAGGATTGAGGCAGCGAAGCTGTGGATGGTCGAGATTTGCAACTGGGCCGCCTGTTCGGACAGGGCCTGTGCTCCACCGCGGAGACGCTGGAAAGCTTCCTCCTCATCCTGTCCGGCCAACACGGGCGTATCTTGGCCTGCACTCCCCGACTCCAGATTTTTCAAAACCGTCTGAACGATCTCGTAAAACAGTGGATCTTTGAGCTTCCCTTGGGAACCGGCATAAGGTGCCTCCAGATGGGAAAGACTTTCCGCCGCAGAGACACTCTCCAGGTAGCGGTACAGGCGGGTCTGCATTTCGGCGGCGGCTTTGCGCGTGAAGGTGGTCAGGATCAGGGAGCCAATAACAGCCCGGGCAGCCTTCAGACGCTCCTGGCGGGAGGAAGCGTTGTAAAGGGCACCGATCTCGGGTGGAAGGCTCCCGGCCTCACCTTCTGATGGTGACAGGAAGGGGGCGTTCAAGAGGAGATAAAGGGCTCGCAGAGCCAGGGTATGGGTCTTCCCGGTACCCGCACTTGCCCAGACAAAGGCGTGGTCAGGAGTGGCGATCGCCTGCCGGCGAGCGGCTGCGTCGGGAAGTACCGGCGGTTTTGTGCTCATGACTTCATGGCCTCCAGGCGAGAGGAGATGTGCTTTTCGGAGAATCCGGCATAGCGACGCTGGGCACCTGGATCAAAGCGGCGGCAAAGAGAGACGAACTCGCAGTACCGACAGGAATCCGCTCCCTCGATTCCATTCAACTTCAGAGTCTCGGTTGGAGTGGGCAGGTACATTCCTTTTTCGAGGATCTCCGCCAGTGGCCGCAGGAACTCCTCGGCTGCCGGCCGATCTGTCACCTCCATTTCCTGGGGTGGAGATAACCCTAAGACGATGAAAGAAAATTCCGCCTCGGCCTCGGGGTTCTGCTGACGATAAATCCAGGGGTAGAGAATGGGCTGTACCCGATAACCCAGAAAGACTTCTCGTTTGAGATCCTTTTTTTTAGGTGTTCTGCCGCTTTTGTAGTCATAGATGCGAAACTGGCCGTCTCCTTGGTCAATGCGGTCCATTTTCCCCGAAATAAGGAGTCCTTCCAGACCTGGAAAGGGCACCCGTCTTTTGAATTCGAGCTCTGTCGGAATTCCTCCGGTAACAGTTTCTTTCACCACCTCTTCAAAATAGCTCTTGACCGTTTCTTCCAGTTTGTTCAGTTCGGCCTGGCGAAACACGGGAGGCAGCACTTCCAATCGCTGGGATAACTGTGAGGAAAATTTCCTGGCAGCCTGGCGCAGCGCCTTTGCTTCGGAGCGAAGCATGGCTTTGGCGATCTCCTTGAGCGGAGTCTTCTCACTGAGCCAGGGCTCCATCAGGCGCTCCAGGAAGCTGTGAACCAGATTTCCCCAATCCAGTGG
>JACZQQ010000029.1 GCA_022545645.1 Acidobacteriota bacterium
AGTGATCGACGTTCTCTTCTCTATCCTTTTTCTTTTCTCTTTTTCCTGCGTTTGAAACACGCCGGGGCGCTTCAAGCGCTCTGGGAGTGAAGGAAAACCAATCGGCGAGGGCATCGGAACTTACAGAGCGTGTACTCTGAACGTGCTCTCTTTTCTTTTGGAATTTATCCCGAAGTCGCCAGACTTCTCGATAAGCCGGGAGTGAACTCCACTCAAAAAATAAGACATAGACCAAAATCCCCGCATCCCGAATCCACATATAGGGAAAGCAGCGTCGTCGCACCGCGGAATCCAGGTTTTTCATCCGCATCAGATAGCGATTCTTGAGGGAATGGTAATTAATGAGGGCGGGGAGCCATCTCCTGTCCCTGGGGAGAACGCGACGGCAGTGCAGGGCCTCGGCTCCCGGTTCGTAGATCGCCTTCCAGCCCCGCATCTGAGCCCTCCAGGCCAGATCCGCGTCTTCCCGATAGGCAAAGAAATCTTCATCCAGATACTCATCCCCAAGGCGCAAGTCCTCGAGCATTTCTTTCTTGCACAGGAGCGTCGCCCCGGTGATACCGAAAACGAATTGACGGATGTCATACTGTCCGTGGTCTTCTTCTTCACTTCCCCGGTCAAAATGCCTCTGGGAAGGAGTAAAGAACATCCCTGTGCTATCCAGGACGGGGAAGGTCCTTCGTAAAATCTGGCGGCCTTTCCTATCCATTCGATACAGTTTTCCACCTGCCATCCCCGCTTTTTCGACTTCGTCGAGGGCGCCCAGAAGTATTTCAAGATAATTGGCCTGTAAAATCACGTCCGCATTCAGAAGCAGAACAGTGTCAAAATCTTCATCCAGAAGGTTGTAGTTGTGTCCGAAACTGTAGCCCAAATTCTCTGTCGATTCGTGGAATTGAACGCCAAAGCTTTGCGCGATGTCCCGAGTCCCATCTTGAGAAGCGTTGTCAAAGATCTTCACACGAACTGGAATCGTTTGGCTTCGCACCGCTTCCAGACACCGGGCCAGAAAAGACTCGTCATTGTACGTGACCAGACTTACCAACACCGCCTTGTTGCTTCGTATGGGTCGGCGGACCTGGTCGTAGCGCGAGTCACTCTTCATGGGTTTTGCGTCGGTTCAATGGACGGTGAGTTCATGAAACATAGCCTCGTATTCATTCACGACGGTTTCCCAATTGTATCGATCACGGACACGCTGCTGAGCCTTCTCCCTGAACGACCCGTAGTCTTCAGGTCGGGACGAGATCCGCCTGATCGACTGAGCCAGGGACCCCACCTCGTTGAAGGGATAGAGAAAACCCGCCTCACCCACCACTTCACGATTCTCAACCGTTTCGTTGACCAGCACCAGACAACCGGCCCCCATGGCCTCGATCAAAGCCGGGTGAGTCCCTCCCACCTCGGTTGCGTGAATGTAGCACAGACAATGGGAAAGCAATTCACGGTATCCGACACCATAAATGGCTCCCGGAAACAGGATGTTTTCCCCCTCGGCCAGGCCCTTGAGTTCTCGGATATACTCTTCGGCATAGGGCGCATCTCCTACCATAACCAGCGGATCATCGATTTTAGATGCTATATAGGCCCGGATCACCAGGTGAGCGTTGTTTTCCGGTTCAAATCGGCTGACATAGAGAATATATCCTCCAGGACTGAGGCCGTGGGTTTTCAGCTCTTCACGACTTTCGCACTTCTGGGTCGAAGCACCGTAGGGGATAAACGGGGAACGAAATCCATACTCCTTAAGATAGTACTCTTGAACGGAACGAGCGTCCGTCACCACTCGATCGGGGAGTATTGTAGAGAGGAATTCACTCATTCGATAGTAGGCTTTGCCCAGGGGGCTCCATTTCTGGCGCCGTCGCTCGATACCATCCACGTTGAGCACCACCTTCTGGCCGGCGATCTTGGGAATCCAACAAAGAAAGGCATTGGCGGCATTGCAGATCAAAACGACATCATGAGGCTTGAAAAGCGCGATCAAAACGGAAAGAGATGTATGAGTCACGGTCTCCAGATACTTGGTCCGCACCGAAGACAGCGGCAGAATATCGACTCCACGATAGGAGCTCAAGTTCGGATCGACAAAGTGGGACCGGCCGTAGACCGTAATCCGGTGTCCTCGATCAGCCAGACGAGTGGAAAGTTCCTCGGCAAAAGTCTCAAACCCTCCGTAGTTGGCGGGAATCCCACGAGTCCCCAGAAGGGCAATATTAAGCGCCTTTTTCCTGTTCATCATGGACCACGTAGGGAATCGTAATGAAAAACAGGAGCAGAATCAGAATCTCCGAATCACCGAAATTATACTCAAACAGACCCGCCAACAGAAACGCAGCCAACACACCCACTCCGCTCATCGCGATACAGTACAAAAACCGATCGGAGGGTTGTCCTCGCACAAAACCCACGAAATCCCAAAACAGACGAACCCACAGGGCCACCCAAATCAATAGGGTGATCACCCCCATCTCAGCGCCGATGTGCAAGAAGTTGTTGTGAAGATGTTGATAGATCCAAGAGGGAAATTCGTCCGTTCCATTGTAGTCGTGATAGTGACGGGACACCATGCTGGGGCCCAAGCCCGTCCAGGGATGTGCGACGATGATATTTTTTCCGGTCAGGAACAGCTCAATGCGAACCCGTGTCGTTGTATCGGTTGGGTCAAAACTGGAATAGAAACGCTCCTTGAAACCACTGGGAAGGGCAAGAAACACGACCACCAGGAGGACCACACCGGTCACCAGCCACCTGACCCGATAGACGGCCAGGAGCAAAAATAGTCCGCCTAGCGTCCCTAACCAGGTGCTTCGAGTCTGGGTCAGAACCAGTACAAAAAGGAAAAGGGCCAGCAACATACCCCAGGCACCTATGGGAAGGATGTCTAAAGGCGACCACTTCTTTCCTCTACTCGCCTCTTGAGGAGTTTTCCTTTCTTCCCCAGTTGAAGTGGAAGGCAACCGATACAGGAGCAGATACCCCGCCAGTGCCACGGAAACCAACATCAACTGTCCCGAGAATGTCATCCAGTGGCTCATGAATCCCTCAATGCGATTGAGCAGATTGACCTCCCACAACCAAAAGTACTGCAAGACGCCGTACACTGCGCTGATCCCTAGAACCCCAAACATCGCTTTGAGAGCGAACTCCACCCGTTCTCGATTCAGGTAGGTAAAAATCAAAAAGATGTAGAGAAACTTGATGAACTTCTTTAGATAAGGGATGCTGCCGAGGACATCGGTGGAGAAGGCAATCGAGATCAATACGGCCACAAAAAAGGCCAGCAAGAAGGGGGTAAAGGGAGGGATCTTCAGGCGAAACTCTCTGGATTTCCAGCAATCTGCCACCCACAGTAAGATGGCGATGCCAAAACAGATCTCCGATACAGCGATGGACAACAGAGAGCTCACCACGCCAGCAATGAGAGCGAACGAGATCCACCGATCCAACATCAAATCATACCCGCTTCAACACACCCACCATGACTTTCAGAGCTTGACCACGTTGTCGAAAGCTTCTCTGAAGACGTTTCGCGCATCGAAAATCAACTGTGCCGATTTCTGGATCATTGCGTAATCAAAATCGGAATGATCGGTCACCATCACCAGCAGGTCGTACTCCTGGATCGTTGCTGGTTCAAGAGACACGGATTTCTTCACCACATCATCAACGCTCAGTTGTGAAACATAGGGATCCGAATAGTCCACCTGCGCCCCCCCATTTTCCAGCAGCCGCATGATGTCCAGGGCGGGGGATTCGCGCACATCGCTGACGTCCTTCTTATAAGTCAGGCCAATAAGCAGGACCTTTGTCCCATTCACACACTTTTGATTCCGGTTCAGGACTCCCACGATTCGATAGACACAATATTCCGGCATCTGAGTGTTGACCTCACTGGCCAATTCAATAAAACGCGCATTGTAGTTGAGCATCTTCAATTTCCAGGACAGGTAGAGAGGATCGATGGGAATACAGTGTCCACCCAGACCGGGACCCGGGAAAAAGGGCATGAAGCCAAAGGGTTTGGAGGCGGCAGCCTCGATGACTTCCCAGACAGAGATTCCCAGTTTTTCGCACATGATGGCAATTTCGTTGACCAGCCCGATGTTCACAGCCCTGAAAGTGTTCTCCAGCAGCTTCACCATTTCCGCCGCGGCTGCCGAAGATACAGGGATAACCCGGTCAATGGCTTGCTCATAAAGCGTCTTGGCCATCTCGGTGCATTGAGGGGTGATCCCCCCCACGATCTTGGGGGTGTTCTTGATGGTGAACTTGAGGTTGCCTGGATCGATCCGCTCGGGGGAAAACCCCAGGAAAAGATCCTTGCCGATTTGCACATTCTCACTCTCAAACTCCGCCCTCACGACTTCTTCGGTGGTGCCCGGATAGGTGGTGCTCTGCAAAACGATCAGCATATCCTTGTGCAGGTGTTTTTTCACGGCCTGGGCCGCGTTGACGATATAGCTGATGTCGGGATCCTTGGTCTGCCGCAAAGGGGTAGGAACACACAAAATCACACAGTCCAACTGTGAGACCACTTCATAGTCTGAGTGAGCCTCGAAGCATCCTGCACGGATGGCAAACTGGAGCATGTCGTCCTTGACGTCCTCAATGTGGGACTTCCCTTCATTGAGATCCTTGACCTTCTCATCATCCACATCGATGCCATGCACCCTGAAGCCACTGCGCGCAAACTCCATGGCCAGAGGCAGCCCGGCGTAGCCCACACCGACGACACCAATCTGGGCCTTCTTGCTCAATATTTTCTCTTTTAGATCCATCTCAGAGACTCCCTTTCCTAGGCTCTTCGTTTTTTTTCTGAAACCACTCCACCGTTTGGCTCAAACCGTTACGGAGTGAGCACTTGGGCTTGAAAGCAATGAGCTTGCTGGCCTGGGAAATATCGGCCTGTGAACGGCGGACCTCTCCGAGACGAGCAGATTCGTAGATCGGCTCGAGGTCCAGATCCAGAATTTCATTAATTATCCTGGCCACTTCGTTCACCGTAAATGCCTGACCGCATGCCACATTCAGATGGGTTCCCTGGACATCTGAAGCAGCCGCCAGAAGATTGGCTGCGACCACGTCTTGGACAAAGATAAAGTCCCGGCTTTGTTCTCCGTCACCGTAGATGATGGGACTTTCTCCTGCCAGGGTTCGGGAAATAAAACGGGGCACTACGGCGGCGTACTCGGATTTCGGATCCTGCTTGGGACCAAAAACGTTAAAGTAACGCAGTGCAAGAGTGGGCAATCTGTGTATATCTGAGAAAATCTTGCAATAAAGCTCGCCCACATACTTGGTCACAGCATACGGAGAAATCGGCTCGGGTTTCATCTCTTCTCTCTTGGGAAGGCGCTCAGAGTCCCCATAAACGGCAGTGCTGCTGGCAAAGACCACCTTTTGAACTCCCGCATCTTTCGCCGCCACCAAAACCTTTAAAGTTCCCTCCACATTGACGCTGTTGCAGCCCAGTGGATCTTCCACGGATTTTTGGACCGAGGTGATGGCGGCCTGGTGGTAAATCGTACCCGCATTCTGAAAGAGTTTCTTCAGCTCGCTCAACTCACGAATATCCTGCTCGTAGACCTCACATTGATCCGGGTGCTCTTTCTTTATCTGTTCCAGGTTCTCCCGGGTGCCGGTGGAAAAGTTGTCCAGGATGCGAACCTTTCGACCCCGTCTCAAAAGAGCGAGGGATAGGTGGGAGCCGATAAAACCCGCTCCCCCGGTCACCACGTCGAATTCAGTTGCCACGATGGACACATTCTAACGCCGGGGCCTGCTATCCGATACCGGCAAAGTAGACACCCTCGAAGCCCCTCTGTTAACATCCTCGTCTTCAGCTCATGCTCCTCAACCAAGCTTTTCATTACCATCGGGGAGAACTCCAGTGTGAAGGGGTTCCCCTGAGTACGATTGCCCAACAGTTCGGAACACCCTGCTACGTCTACAGCAAGAATGCAATCCGCCAAAACTACCGCTCCTTCCACAGCAGCTTTGAAGCCCTGGATCCGCTGATCTGCTATGCCGTGAAGGCCAACTCGAATCTGGCTATCCTGACCCTACTGCAGGAAGAAGGGAGTGGCTTTGACGTGGTCTCCGGAGGCGAGCTTTACGCACTGAGGAAGATTGGAGCGGATCCAGAACGAATCATTTTCAGCGGTGTAGGGAAGACCATCGAGGAATTTGAAACGGCTCTGGAAATGCCCCTGTTGAGCCTCAATATTGAGTCGATGGAAGAATTAAAAGCCTTTATCGCCCTGGCTGAGACAAAAAATGCCCGCCCCAAGATATCCTTGAGGCTGAACCCCAACGTGGACTCCCCAACCCATCCCTATGTTGCCACGGGCCTCCAACAACACAAATTCGGCATCAGCATGGATCGGATCGATGAAATCATTGATCTGCTAGGGAAATCCCACCCTTTACAACTGGTGGGTCTGGGATGTCACATCGGCTCCCAGATTCTGGAGATCCAGCCTTTTTTGGATGCTTTTCTTGAACTGAAGGCAGCGGCTGCCCGCTTCGAGGCAAAAGGCCTACCCATCAAGCATCTGGACCTGGGAGGAGGAATTGGAATTCCCTACAAGGACGAGGCTGAGGCCGATCTAAAATCCTACGCCGAGTTCCTCAGAGAACATCGAGAGGAGTATCAAATCCTCTTCGAGCCTGGAAGGTTCATTGTTGGCAATACGGGCGTATTGTTGAACAAGGTCCTCTATCACAAGATCAACCATAAAAAGCATTTTTTGATCGTGGATGGGGCCATGAATGACCTCATGCGTCCTTCTCTTTATCAGGCCTATCACGAAATCCAACCGGTCGAGCAACAGGAAGGGCTCGAGATCGAGATGGACGTGGTGGGTCCAGTCTGCGAAACAGGGGACTTTTTCGCCCAGAACCGATTATTGCCCCCACTGAAAACAGGGGACTACCTGGCCGTGATGAACGTCGGCGCTTATGGCTTCGTGCTCGCTTCCAATTACAACTCTCGTCGCAGAGCCCCCGAAATTCTGGTGGACGGAGAGGATTGCCAGCTCATTCGCCAAAGAGAGACCTACGAGGATCTTGTGAGGAACGAAGTTCGTTAGCCCGGATTATGCATAGGTTTTCGTGACGAGGTGTCGCAGGGGCCGCGATGAGTGCGTTGCGCCACGTGCGAGGGCACCCGCTTACGGGTCGGGCCCCGCAGACGTACTCATGGAGCACGCCGAGGAGCCCAAGGAAGGGGGTACCCGCTTGCGGGTCGCGCAGTCGGTGCGCAGCGCACGCTGGATGATTGCGGCACCGCAGTAGAAAATTTATGTATAGTCCGGGCTAGAGGTAGTCGTTTTCTTTCAGAACATCCACCAGTTGCTGAACGGCGGCGGCGGAGTTCTGAAGTTGAGTGTCCTCTTCCTTGCTCAGGCTGATTTCCATGATTTGCTCCATCCCCTTCCGGCCCAGCTTCACCGGAACTCCAACGTACAAATCATTGATTCCATATTCGCCCTGAAGGTAAGTGCAACAGGGAAGAATCTTCTTCTTGTCTCTCAAAATGGCAGCCACCATCTCAGCCACTGCCGCGGAAGGAGCGTAGTAGGCACTTCCCGTCTTGAGCAGCTTTACGATCTCCGCTCCACCATCCCGGGTACGCTGGATGAGGGCTTCCACACGGTCTTCTGCCATCAGCTCAGTGATGGGAATGCCGGCCACGGTGGAATATCGAGCCAGTGGAACCATGGTGTCGCCGTGCCCGCCCAAAACAAAGGCATGGGTGTCCTCCACGGAAACGTTGAGCTCCCAGGCAATGAAGGTCCGAAAACGGGCAGAATCCAGAATTCCGGCCATTCCCAAAAGACGTTCCCTTGGAAAACCACTCACGGATTTAGCCACCTGGCACATGGCGTCCAATGGATTACTCACCACGATGATAATGGCATCGGGGCTGTGACGAGTGATGTTTTCCGTGACGTCCTTCACGATTCCAGCGTTCTTCAGGAGAAGGTCATCTCGACTCATCCCGGGTTTGCGGGGTAAACCGGCCGTGATTACCACCACATCCGAACCCTGGCTGGCTTCATAGTCGTTGGATCCTGTCAGCTGAAAATCATAGCTTCCTATGGGTCCTGCTTCAGCCAGATCCAGTGCCTTTCCCTGGGGGACCCCTTCCAGGATATCCACCAACACCACATCGGCCAGTTGTTGTTCCACCAGGCGCATGGCGGTGGTCGAACCCACGGCCCCGCTGCCCACAACGGTAACTTTCGCTCGCATCTTAACTCCCTTCACCGTTCATGTTTTCAATAATTGCAGCGGCAAACTCACTGGTCTTCAAGAGGGTTGCTCCCTCCATCTGCCGCTCCAGATCATAGGTTACGCGCTTTTGAGCAATGGTCTTGCGCAGGCCTGAGTCAATCAGATCTGCGGATTCCTGCCACCCCAGATGTTCCAGCATCATCACCCCCGAGAGAATCAGGGAACCGGGATTGACCTTGTCCTGCCCCGCATATTTGGGTGCCGTACCGTGAGTAGCCTCAAACAGCGCCACCTGGTCGCCGATATTGGCGCCCGGCGCCAGGCCCAAACCACCCACCTGGGCAGCACATGCATCGGAGAGGTAGTCTCCATTAAGATTCGGTAAGGCAATCACCTCGTATTCATCGGGGCGTAAGAGCACTTGTTGGAACATGGCATCGGCGATGCGATCATTGATCAGAATCTTGCCATCAGGAAGTTTGCCGCCATGTTTTTCCCACAGCGCGTCTTCCTTAATGCAGAGATCCGGAAACTCTTCATCAGCCAGCTGGTAACCCCAGTCCCTAAAAGCTCCCTCGGTGAACTTCATGATGTTGCCCTTGTGAACCAGGGTGACGCTTCTTCGCCCGTGTTCCAGTGCATAACGAATCGCTTTGCGCACCAGGCGTTGAGTCCCGAAAATGGAAATCGGCTTCACGCCAATGCCTGAATCCTCCCGAATATTGGTCGAGAATTTCGAATTCAGAAAATGGATGATCTCCTTGACCTCCTCACTTCCCTGCTCCCATTCGATACCTGCATAAACGTCCTCTGTGTTCTCCCGAAAGATGACCACGTTGAGCTTGTGCGGCTCTTTGACCGGTGAGGGGACCCCCTCGATGTAGCGACAAGGCCGCACACAGCTGTACAGGTCCAGAACCTGACGAAGCGTCACATTCAGGCTGCGAATTCCCGTCCCCACCGGAGTGGTCAGAGGTCCCTTGATGGCCACCAATAAATCAGAGATGGCATCAATTGTTTCCTGGGGCAGCCACTCGTCGAACTTGCTCTTGGCCTTCTCACCCGCAAACACTTCACACCAGGCAATCGAGCGCTCTCCTCCGTATGCTTTTTCAACGGCCGCATCCAACACTGGCCGGGTCGCCCGCCAGATATCCACCCCAATACCGTCGCCTTCAATAAACGGAATGAGGGGATTCTTCGGAACCTTCATTTCCCCGTCGACAAATGTGATCTTTTCTCCCTCATCCGGCATCACGATCCTGTGCTCATTCATGGGGAGCAAAGGTACTTAGAACAGGGAGGTTAGTCAAACGGGGGACAGCAGACCCCAGAACCACAGACCGCAGACCGCAGACAACACACGACAGACGAGTATGCTTAGGTTCTCGTTGCGAAGTGGGGTAGGGGAGTTTGGTGCCAGCCCCAAGAATTCTCCTTTGAATTCAGGGGTTTCCGCCAGAATTCTGGGCCTGTCCCCAAGGTTCGTCGGCTAAAGGCGCTCAATCAGACGGGCCAACAGAGCGATGCGCGGGACCAGGGCACTCATCTCGATATGCTCGTGCCAGGCATGGGCTCCATCTCCGGGAATGCCCAGACCATCCAGGGTGGCAATTCCCAGGGCGGCGGTGATATTCCCGTCACTTCCTCCACCACTTTCTCCCTCACCTAAATCAAATCCCAATTCCGACGCGATCTCCTGAGCCAACTGGAGCAGTTCTTCAGAGCGCGGTGTCTTGACCATGGGAGGTCGATCAATACCCCCTTCGATTTCAAGCCGAATCCCAGGGACATGGGGCTTGAGATGGCGGATCTCGCCATCGACTCGCTCTCCCTCCTTAAGAGTTCTGAATCGTATGTCCACGGTAGCCTCAGCGTACTCCGCAATGACATTGGGAGCCTGCCCTCCTCGAACCACGTTGACGGTCACGGTCGTCCCTAGGGCAGGCGCTGACAAAGAATGGATCCCCATAATCTGCTGTGCCAATTCCTCCACCGCATTGATTCCCTTCTCGGGGTCCAAGCCGGAGTGGGCTGACTTCCCATGGAACTTGACGACGTAGCTCCCCACCCCTTTTCGAGTCGTCTTCAGGTCGCCTCCCGGAAGCGGCGGCTCCGTGATCAGCACCAGTTCACTCTCCCGGGCAAAATCCTCAATGAATTCCCGGCTGTGAGTGCTGGTGAGTTCTTCGTCAGTCGTATAGAGAAAACGTACCTTTCGGCGCGGGCAGATCCAGCCTCGCGCCAGGTACTCTTGAATTTTCAGAGTGGCCGCAACACCGGCCTTCATATCAAAAATACCTGGCCCGTAAATTCGACCGTCCTCGACGCGAAATGGATTTCGGGCCAGACTGCCCTCTTCCCAGACCGTGTCCAGGTGGCACAGGACAAGAATGCGTCCTTCTTCTTGTTCGCCCCACTCCGCCCAAACGATATCGCCGACTTCCTTTCGAGAGACCACTTGAGGGGTGAATCCATGGGCCCCCAGGTGCTCCACAATGAGTGCCCCCACCTGATCGACCAGATCCTTGCGGTGACTTGGACTCTCCAGTTCTACCAGGTTGCGCAACAACTCAATGATCTGATCCGTTTCGGCTTGGATCTTCTCGACTAAATTCTGCTCAGACACGTTGCTTCCCATGAAATTTCATCTCACCAATAAACTCGACCTCACCCGTCAAAAGAATCTCCCCACCGGGATTCCACTCGACCAACTGGGATCCCTTCTGGGTGTGGACCTGGACAGGAGATTGCGCTCTTTCGGCGCGGATTGCAGCCACTGCCGCCCCACACGAACCGGTCCCCGAACTATGAGTGGGGCCAACACCGCGCTCCCAAATTTTGATCTGTAACCGGTGCGAATCCTCAACCCGGACGAAGCTGACATTGGTCCTCTCCGGAAAACAGGGATGGCACTCCAGGCCCCCGCCCATTCTTTCAAACTCCGCAGCTTCGGGGAACTCCTCGACAAAGACGACACACTGAGGATTACCCACCGACAGTGCGTTGATGGAGACGGTTTGTCCCTGCACCTCAAGGGAATATTCCTGCACCTGTTCCAGCTTCGATGGAGCCTGAAAGGGGATGGCGGCAGGGTCAAAGGAGGGTGCTCCCATCCGGGACCTGTATCTCCAAAATCCCTCCGCCTCTTCAAGCAAAGTGTAGATCTTCACCCCGGAGCCGGTCTCAAGTGTGACCTCCGGTTGGTCCACCCGGTCGTGACGGTGCAAAAAGGCGCAGCCACAGCGAAACCCATTACCCGACATACCGGCCTCCGTTCCATCCTGATTGAAGATTCTCAGATGGAACTGAGGGGGAGAGAGGTCCCGCACGAACACACATCCATCCGCTCCAACGCCAAGGTGACGATCGCAAATGGCCTGCGCAAGACTCGAATACTGTTGCTCTGGAACGTCACTGGAGGCAATGATCAAAAAATCGTTGCCACAGCTGTGATATTTCTCGGCAAGAATCATGCTCATGGGGATCACCGCACATCTAGAGCCTGGGCTACAGCTTCCGGTCTTCTCCGAGCAACGCACCGAGAACTTCCTGGGAGATTTCTTCGAGTGACTTACCGGTGACATCAATCACCGGCCAACCGGGGTTGTCGCTGTAGGCGGCGTGAGCGTACTCTAACTCTTCCTTGATGCGATCCATCTCGGCATAGCTTTTATCCTCCACGTCCGATCGCTGGAGCCTCGCCCGGCGCACCTCTGCAAGTCGCTTGGGGTCAATAGAAAGACCCACGATTTTATTCTGATCGATTTCAAAGAGCTGGGCGGGCAGCTTCCTCCCTCGCACAACGGCAATACTTGCGACCTTCCATCCTTCTTGAGCCAGATAGATGCTCAATGGGGTCTTCGAAGTGCGGCTCACTCCCAAAAGGACGATATCCGCCGTATCCAGGTCGCTCACGGAACGCTTGTCATCGTGACGAATGGCATACTCGATGGCATCAATCCTTGAAAAGTATTCTTCATCCACCCGATGGAGCAGACCCGGCTTGGCAACAGGTGCCTGGTGGAAAAGAGAACCCAGCTTATCCATCAACGGGCCCAGCAAATCAACCGATTCGGCACCCCGCTCTGCGGTCACTTCTTCGATGTAGTCTCTCAGCTCCTTGGAAGCAAAGGTATGCAAGACCATGATGTTCTCATTGGAAATGCGCTGTAGCAGCTCCCTGATCTGGTCCTTGTCGCGGATATTGGCATGGCGTGTGACGAAGATATCCTCACCAAATTGGACCATAGCGGCCTTGAGCATCCGGTTCCCTGTCTCGCCGGTGCCGTCACTGACGATCAGAACATGATAGTTGTTCATAGTTAATGGGCCTTTTCCGCAGTGATCGCCATAATGAACTCCTGCACCTTGTCCTCAATCAGGGAACGAATTTCTTCCAATCGTTCCTGTGACTGCGCTTCAAATCGCAAGACCAGTACCGGCTGGGTATTGGAGGCACGGACCAGACCCCAGCCATCGTCAAGCAAGAGCCTGACCCCATCCACGGTAATCGTCTCATAACGCTGAGCAAAAAACTCCTGGGCCCGACGGACCACTTCAAATTTCACAGACTCCGGACAATCGACTCGAATCTCGGGTGTACTGTAGACCCTGGGAACATCCGCCAGCATCTGAGAAATTTTCTGGCCACTCTCGGAAAGAATCTCCAGGAGACGAGCACCCCCATAGATGGCGTCGTCATATCCAAAGTATCGATCGGCAAAGAACATATGACCGCTCATTTCCCCTGCGAAACTTGCATCCTCTTCCTTCATCTTGGCCTTGATCAGAGAATGTCCCGCCTTCCACATGATCCCACGCCCGCCATGTTTTTCAATATCATCGTAGAGGTTTTGGGAACACTTGACCTCTCCAATGATCGTTGCTCCGGGTTTTCGGCGCAGGATCTCGCGGCTGTACAGAATCATCAAATAGTCGCCCCAGATCACGTTTCCCTGATCATCCACCACCCCGATACGGTCGCTGTCCCCATCAAAGGCAATGCCCAGATCAGCCTTCTCCTGCTCGACTTTTTGAATAAGATCCTGCAGGTTCTCCAGCACGGTGGGATCGGGATGATGATTGGGAAAATTCCCATCCATGGTGCAGTAAAGCTCAATCACTTCACATCCAAGATCCCTATAGAGCTGAGGTGCTATCAGGGCACCGGTTCCGTTTCCGGCGTCTACAACCACGCGCGGGGGGTTGTTGAGTTTTCCAAACGCCTCCGCCAAATAGCGATGGTACTCAGGCAGCAGGGCGACTTCCTCTTTCTCCCCTGCTCCCTCGATAAACTCCCCCGACTCCGCGATCTCCCTCACTTCCTGGATTTGATCCCCGTAAATCGTAAGCTTTCCTTGGGCCACTTTAAAGCCGTTGTATTCGGCAGGATTGTGGCTGCCCGTGATCATCACACCCCCATCGCAATCGAGACGGTGAAGCGAGAAATAAAGCAGCGGAGTAGGACACACCCCGATATCCGTTACTCGGCAACCCGTTGCCAGCAGCCCCTCGGTCAACCGGTCCCTCAGTCGTGTCGAACTCAGGCGGCAATCTCTTCCCAGCGTGAGTTTATTGCGGCCTTGCCGCTGCAGATAGGTCCCCACAGCACGCCCCAAGGTAACCACGACCTCATCGTTGAGGTCTTTGTCGGCGATTCCGCGGATATCATACTCTCGAAAGATTTCCGGGTTCATTCCCACCTTGACGACCTTTTTCCGTCTGCTCTTTTAAGCGTTTCTTGAAATCCTCAATGACATGAACGGGTGTGGGATTCTCACGATTCAAGACAGCCAGGTAGAGGCTGGCGAAATCCCCCAACAGGATCAACGACCACAGACGTTCCAGCCAGCTCTCTCCCTCTGTCCAGAAGTCCAGACAGGCCTCGGACTTGTCTCCCACCAGCTGACGAGCAATGTCGGTCCGAATCTGCACTTGAGGATGGTCTTCCCGGTCCCGCAGAAATATGGGGATCAACTGCCGAAGGGCCGGAGCCGGGTGCTTCCAGCCCTCGATTTCATTATGATTCATCTCGGGTAAGGCACTGGAGTAGGCCAGTTGCTTTGCATTTTCAGAAAATTGCCCCCGCCACCTTCGGGCAACCATCTCCAGTCGATCCTGACTCCCGTATATCACCGGAATTTTCTGGTGGACCTGCAAAGCCAGTGTCTTTGCCGCATTTTCTTCCGCTGGAGTTTCCAAGCCAAACCTTTCGATTCGGTTGCGTACCCAACTCACCGAACGGCTGATCTGCTCGGAACGATCCGAAACCAGGCCAACCCGGCTCAAAACGATGAGCAGGGGAATCGCCAAGTATCCCAAAGCCGTCCGAGGTGGAAACTCGCCCGGAACCTGCAGCAAGGGGTAGTTATATTGACCTGCGTCACGCTGGAGCTGACCGTTGCTGCTCAGGCAGATGATCGAGCATCCGGCCTTGCGTGCCCCATGGAAGGCCGAGAGCGTTTCCTCAGTATTACCCGAGTAACTACAAATCAACGCCAGTGTTGTCTCATCGGCAAAACCGGGAACGGAATAGTTGCGGTGAACAGAAAGGGGAACTTTCAAATCAGTTCCCAAATAGGCACTCAGAAAGTCCCCGGCAATGGCCGAGCCTCCGAGTCCGCAAACCAGCACATTTTGAATGGCTTTGGGGACAGGGATGTCCGCTTTCAGCCCGATCTCAAGAGCTTCTTCCAGTTGCCGATCAAAGGAGTTGAGAATCCCCCACATCCCCTGTGTATCGAGCTTTCCAATCGCCTCTATATCGTCCAGCATTTCACTCATCCTACAGATACTCGTCCCAGCCCAGTTTTTTCAGATGCTCAACCACCTGCTTCACATCCTCGATGCGTTCTCTGGCACAGACCAGAAGGGCATCCGGAGCGTCCACCACCACCAGATCCTCGACTCCCACCAGAGCAATCAATTTACCCTCTGAGGTGTAGAGAACACTATCACGGCTGTCGATATTGACGTGGGGACCGTTGGATATCACTCCTTTCTCATCGCTTTTTTCGACCTGTTCCAATGCCCTCCAGTTGCCCACATCACTCCATCCCAGTGTGCAGGGAATCACGGCAATTTTCTCCGCCTTCTCCATCACACCCACGTCAATAGAAGTCTTCTCAAGCCCCGAATAGATCTTTTCCATCCCCACCGGGTCCTCCCAACTTCCGTCAATTTCCATCAGGGCCTGGTACAACTCCGGCATATGCCTTTCCATCTCGGTTAGAATCCTGTCTATGGTCCAGACGAACATTCCGCTGTTCCAACAATACTGACCCTCTTGCAAGAACTGCTCTGCTCGAGCACGATCCGGTTTCTCGGTAAATCCGGCCACTTCATGAGCCGCACACCCCGCAAAGTCTCCCAGGAGATCGCCTTTCTGCACATATCCGTAGCCCGTTGCCGGATAGGAAGGGTGGATTCCAAAGGTCACCAACCAGCCCTCCCTTGCAAGCTCCTGTGCGGCCTGGAGAACCTGATGAAACTCGGCCACATCCTGGATGACGTGATCGGCGGGAAAAACCGACATCACTTCATCGGGAAACTGACGCCTCAAATAGAGGGCTGCCAGTCCGATACAGGGAGCTGTATTTCGGGCTGAGGGCTCGACAATAATCTGATCTTCCTGGAGTTGATCCAACTGCTCGCGAACCTGCTGGACGTACCGCTGGCCGCACACCACGTAGACGTCTTCCGCTGCAAGGAACGGTTGGAACCGGGCCACAGTCTCCTGCAACAGGGTTCCGGATCCGCCTATCTCCAGAAACTGCTTGGGTTTTGCTTCCCGGCTCACAGGCCAGAAACGAGTTCCCTGCCCCCCCGCCATGATGACTGCTTTCATGGCTGAACACCGGGCAGCAGACAGCAGACCGGAAGAGAGGACTGAGTGCTGAGGACTGAGGACTGAGTACAGACCACAGACCACAGATCGCGGACAACTGACAATGAACTCACCAATTCACCTCCTCAGACTGGGTCTTGGACTCGGAGTTCTAGGTTCTGGGGTCTCCTTTTGGGATTCTGGAGTCTGACCTTCGGTTTCTGCTTCCTGTTCCCTCACTTCTGCTTCCTGCTCTCGAAAGTATCTCTTAGCCAGAGCCATGAGGTCCTCCCGTTTAACCCTTCTGAGCGTCGTGAGATACTGTTGAGTAGGATCCACTCCCTCTTTTGCCAAGACATGGTGCCCCAGCTCGACAATGTAGTCCTCTCCCGATTGTTGTCGAACGTGAGCCCTGGTGATGGCACCCACCACGGCATTGAGAAATTCCTTCTCCCGTAGTGGGACCTGCTCGAGCTGACTCAACTGCTTGAATAACTCGTCGCGGGCTGCTTTTCCCTTTCCATCCAGGGCAACAAAAGACGCGAAAAGGGCTCCCCCATTTAGGCCTGTCTGCTGGAACATACTGAGTTGATAGGCAAGACCCTGGTCTCGAAGGGAAATTGAGAAGCGACCGCCTGGACGGAACAAAGCCCCTTCCAGGACATCGATAATCGCCTCGTCACGCGTTCCCCTGGCCGGTCCGGGAAAGGCCACGATCACCTCATCCTCCTCTTCTTCGAAGATAGGCTCTCCCTTGGAATCCGACGGATCTTTCTGCTGCGATATCCCTCTTTTGATGGGCTTACGGACTTCATAGCTGGAGTCGCTCAGTGTGGAGACAAAATTCCTTAAAAAGGAGGTCCCTTCGATATCTCCGTGGACCATAATCCAGGGATGGACGCCCGTCATTTCACTCTCCACCCAGGTTTGAAGAGACTTCAGGGACAAGCCGGAAACACTCTCCAACGTCCCGTATCGACCCCAGCCATAGGGATGGTCGTAAAACACCCGTCTTCGCGTCAAGCCCAGGAGACGCAAAGATCTATTCTCCTTCTCAGCGTTCAGAAGCGCCAGGACCTCCAGCCGGGCCAGGATAAGATCCTCTTCCTTCACCGCTGCGCTGCGAGTCCAATCGATCAGGATTTCAAACACCTTCTCCAGGTGAGGCGAGAGAACGATGGCCTGAAAGCCAAAGAAATCGGGTTCATTCACGACCCTGATCTCAGTTCCCAAACGCTCCAAATCCATCCAGGAGAGGGCATCCTCACGAGAGGCCACGTTTCGAAGCAAGGCTCGAAGCATCACTTCAGTGATCCCGGAGTTTTGGGTCGATTCCTTGATTCGACCTCCCGGAAAGAAAAACCCAAGATGCACGAGAGGAAAGGCATGCTCTTCCCTGAAATGAACGATGGGACCTCGCAGGACTGAAGTGTGCTTTAGATCATACTTCAAGTGGTTGGGAGTGAATTCAGGGGGCTGAAAACTGGACTGGGTTTCGGCAACCTGGAACGGGTCTTCCTCTTCCGCTTTCTTATTCACAACGCTGGGAACCAGGAGACGCAGGGTTTCCAGAAGGGTCTGGGAGGTGAAAGTACGTGCTTCGGCATTTTCTGGAAAGTATTCCAGCAGCGAGAGATTGGAGTCTGTCAAATAGCGTTCCAGCACTTCTCTGACCTGTTTGGGGCTGACCTCCGTGATCAGCTCCACCCCACGATCACGCTGAAGGTAATCTCCCAAAGCCTCATAGCGGGCCAGTAAGTTGGCTCGCCGCTCAAGACTTTGCAGTCCTAGATAGTGATCCTTCACCAGAAGGGCTTTAGCACGGTCCAACTGGGCGATGGAAATTCCTCGGCGTTTGAGTATCTCCAATTCAGCCAGCACCTGGACTTCCGCACCATCGACCTTCTGCAAGTGGGAAGTCACGAGGACAAACAGGGTTCCTCTTTGCTGGAGGGCCTGCACTTCGACCTGAACATCAACGGCCGTGCCGCCCTCCCCGAGCATGGACTGCTTCAAAATTGCACCACGCCCTCGCC